>DASRBM010000123.1:0-3845 GCA_035653635.1 Acidimicrobiales bacterium
CCAACGGCGCCGGCAAGTCGACCACGCTGCGGGCGATCCTCGGCATCGACCACCTCGACTCGGGCTCGGCCACCATCGGCGGCCGGCCCTTCCGCGAACATCGCCGGCCGCTGCAGGTCGCCGGTGCCCTCCTCACCCCCGATGCGGTCCATCCCCGCCGCACCGCGCGCGGGCATCTGCGCGTCGTCGCCGTCAGCAACGGACTGCCGGCCCAGTCGGTGGCGCGTGCGCTGCATCTGGCCGGCATCACCGAGATCGCCGACGTGCCGGTCGGGCAGATGTCGCTCGGCATGCGCCAGCGGTTGGGTCTGGCCACCGCCCTGATCGGGGATCCGGCCGTGGTGGTCCTCGACGAGCCGCACAACGGGCTCGACACCGCCGCCATCCGGTGGCTGCGACTGGTGCTGCGCGCCCTGGCCGAGGCGGGCCGCACGGTCCTCGTGTCGAGCCATCTCATGTTCGAGATCGAGCTGATCTGCGACGACATCGTCGTCATCGACCAGGGACGCATCAAGGCCGTGACCACGTTGGCGGACTTCGTCGGCAGTGCTCCCGGCGAAGCCCGCAGGGTGGCACTCGAGGAGCGCTACCTCGACCTGGTGGGTGGATCGTGAACGCGGCGTGGCGGGCGGAGCTCACCAAGGTGGCGACCGTCCGGGGTCAGTGGATCGGCGCGGCGCTGGCGGCCCTTTCCATTCCCCTCGTGTCGTTGCTCGTGGTGGCCACCGGCGGGCTCGGGTCGTCGTCCACCATCACCTGGGGCGCGGCCACCGGCTCGCTCGCCGGACTGCTCGCCTTCGGGATCTGGTCGGGCATCCTGGCAGCGGGTGAGTACGCCACGCAGACCGTCGTGGTCAGCCTGACGACGGTGCCGCGTCGCCCGGTGCTCTACGGCGCCAAGCTGGCGGCCGCCGCCACGGTGGCGGGCGTCGGCACGCTCCTGTCGACGGCGCTGTCGCTCGTCATCGTGCTCGCGGTGACGCCCGGTCATCACCCCTTCGGCGACCCGGCCGCGTTGTTCGGCGTGGTACTCGTGGCCATGGCGGTCGCCGCGCTGGGCGCCGCGGTCGGAATCGCCACCCGCTCGCCGAGTGCCTCCATCGTGATCATGACGGTGGCACTGCTGCTCCCCAAAGCGGCCGGTGGACTGCTCGGTTGGCTGCAGCCCTGGGTCGTCGGGGCGAGCCCGGGGACGGTCGCCTCCGAGATCGTGGGGGGTCAACCACTCCCCACCAGCCAGGTCTACCCCGCCGGCGTGGCGGCCGCGATCGGCACCATGCTGCTCGTCGCGCTGGTCGCGGCGACGGCGGCCGCCTACAGCTTCGTGCGCCGCGACGGGTAGACCGTCGCGGCGCCGGTGCAAGAATGCCCCGGTGACACGCGATGGTTCAGGACGGGTCGTCGTCCTGAACGGCGCGTCGAGCACGGGCAAGACGACCCTGGCCCGCACCTTCCGTGACCGGCGGGCCGAGGCAGGCGAGTGCTGGCTCGTGCTCGGCATCGACGACTTCTTCGACCGGCTTCCCTTCCAGTGGATGTCGGCGCCCGGGCACCACGGGATCTTCAGCGACGCCGGCGTGACCATGGTGCCGACGCCCGACGGGATCCGTGTGCGGGTGGGTGATGTCGGCCGCCGGCTCTTCGCCGCCTACCGCCGCACCGCCGTCACCTGGGCGCAGGCCGGGTTCGACGTCCTCGTCGACGACGTGACCTTCGACGAGCAGGCGGCGGACGACTGGGCCGCGGCGCTGCGCGGCGTCCGGAGCATCCGGGTGGCCCTGCGCTGCGACGAGGCGGTACGGATGCAACGGGAGCGAGCTCGGGGTGACCGGCTGGCCGGGATCACCCGAGGGACCGGCGGCGCCCACGAGCTCGGCGACCACGACGCCGTCCTCGACAGCACCCGGGCCACGGTCGACGAGCTGGCCGACGCCCTGGCCGGCATCGTCGACCGGGCGGACTGAGGGGGACTTCGGCGGCGCGGGCCGGGTGGCACGGGTGGGAGGGCGGCAGTAGCGTCGGATCGCCACGACCGACCGGTCGAGGCGGTACAGGTCCAGCGAAGACCGGTGAGAATCCGGCGCTGTCCCGCAACGGTACTGCCCCCATGGGGGCGAGCCCGGACGCCTGCCCTGTGCCGAGCGAATCGAGTCCTCGGAGGAAGGGCTGTTCGATGATCCGTCGGCCGGCATCCACACTCCTCGTCGTCACGCGTCGGGCGCGAGCATGACGAGCGGCGTGCAGGCACCTCCTGCGTCGGCCAAGGGCGCTGCCGCTCCGAGCGCGCCGGTGCCGTCGGTCGACCGCGAGGTGCGGGTGGGCCTTCCTCTCCTCGTGGCCGCCGTCGCGCTCGTCGGTGCCGTCCTCCTCGGGGTGTCGATCGGACCGGTGGCCCTGTCCCCGGCCACCGTGCTCGACGCCCTCCTCGCCCATCTGCCGTTCGTGCACCGCCATGTGTCCTCGCTCGACGAGGCCATCGTGTGGAACCTCCGCCTCCCACGGGTGATCCTCGCCTGTCTGGTCGGAGCCATGCTCGCCGCCGGGGGCGCCGCCTATCAGGGCACGTTCCGCAACCCGCTCGCCGATCCGTACCTCCTCGGCGTGGCCGCCGGCGCCGGCCTCGGTGCGACGCTCGTGATCGTCACCGGGCACTTCGCCTCCATCGTCCTGCCGCTCGCCGCCTTCGTGGGCGGCGCCGGGGCCGTCGTGCTCACCTATGTCATCGGCGCCTCGGGAGACGCGCGCGACAGCAGCCGTTCCATCGTCCTCGCGGGGGTGGCGGTGGCCGCCCTGCTGACGGCGGTGCAGACGTACCTGCAGCAGCAGCACGCGCCGGCCATCCAGCAGGTCTACAACTGGCTCCTCGGCAGCTTCACCGTGGCCACCTGGTCCGACGTGGTGCTTATCCTCCCCTACGTGGCGCTGTGCGCCGGCGTGCTCATGGCCCACCGCCGCGTCCTCGACGTGCTGCGGGTCGGCGAGGACGAGGCCAGAGCGCTCGGCATCCATCCCGAGCGCACCAGGCTCGTGGTGGTCGCGGCGGCCACCTTGGGCACCGCCGCGGCGGTGTCGGTGAGCGGACTCATCGGCTTCGTCGGCATCATCGTCCCCCACGCCGTGCGCCTCGCCGCGAGCAGCAGCTACCGCGTCGTTCTGCCGGTGTCGATGGTGGCCGGGGGCGCCTTTCTCGTGCTCGCCGACCTGCTGGCCCGGACCGTGGAGGCACCGGCCGAGGTCCCGATCGGCGTGATCACCGCGCTCGTCGGGGCACCGTTCTTCCTGTTCGTGCTGCGGTCGCGGCGCAGCAGCCAGGCGGTGCGCTGAGGTGCGGAGGGCGGGCGGGATCGCATTCGAGGACGTCGCCGTCCGCTTCGGCGAGACGGAAGCCCTGGCCGGCGTGTCGGGGACGGTGGAGAGCGGGGAGTGGGCCGGCCTCGTGGGCGCCAACGGGGCGGGCAAGACGACACTGCTGCGTTCGCTCGCCCACCTCGAACAGCACCGTGGCAGCGTGCGTATCGCCGGACACGATCTGGCCTCTCTTTCCCACCGCCGCCGGGCCCAGCTCGTGGCTTACGTGCCCCAGAAGCCGGAGCTGCCGACGGGCATGTCGGTGATGCAGTACACGCTCCTCGGCCGGACACCGCACCTGGGTTACTTCGCCAGTGAATCGGCCGGTGACCGCCGGGTGTGCGCGGGGCTGCTCGAGCGCCTCGGTGTCGCCCACCTCGGCGAGCGCACCCTCGCCACCTTGTCGGGTGGGGAATTGCAGCGCGTGGTGCTGGCCCGGGCCCTCGCCCAGGAGGCGCCGGTCCTCCTCCTCGACGAGCCGACCAGCGCGCTCGACC
>DASRBM010000124.1:0-4472 GCA_035653635.1 Acidimicrobiales bacterium
GGCCTCCTCCGGGTCCTGCGCGATCGTCATGCCGCCGGCTCGCTTCACCGCCGCGAGTCCCGAGGTGCCGTCGTCGAGCGCGCCGGACAGCACCACCCCTGCTGCGCTGCGCCCGTAGACGGCGGCGACGCTCCGGAAGAGAGGATCGGCCGCCGGACGGTTCCCGTTCTCGCGCGGACCGCGGTTGAGGCGCATGCGCCCGTCCTCGACCACGAGATGGTGGTCGGGAGGCGCCACGTACGCGTGGCCGGCGAGGAGCGGTTCCCCGTCGGCGGGATGTGACGTGGGCAATCTGCTGTGGCGGCCGAGGATGGAAGGCAGGACGCTCGGACCGATCGGTGCGACGTGGAGGACGATGAGGACGGCCGCCTGGAGATCGGACGGGAGCCCGTTCATCACGGTGATGAGGGCCTCGACACCGCCTGCCGAAGCCGCCAGTGCGATCACAGCGGGGGGACGTTCGGGTGCGGAGGGGATGAGGCCAGCATACGGCGCTGTCCTCCGGTCACCGCCTGTGCGCGCACGAGGGCACCACGCGCACACGTCGGGCTCCGGCCGGGCTGGAGAGGCGGGCCGTCCGCTCACGGCGGTTTCGTTCTATGAAGGAACCCACTAAGGTCGCCGTCGTGGAACAGAAGAGCCCCGACGGCGGCACAACGGTGGCGCCGTTCTCGTCGGTGAGCGCCGTGCGTCGCCGTGGCGAGGGCGAGTTCGCGGCCGACGTGCATCCCGAGTGGACGATCGCGGGCAAACCCAATGGTGGCTACCTCCTCGCCACGATGGCCCGTGCCGCGGTCGAGCTGAGCGCGCAGGGGCATGTCCTCGCCGCGAGCGCCCACTACCTGTCGTCACCCGACCCCGGACCGGTCGACATCGAGGCCGAGGTGCTGCGGACGGGCCGCAATGCCAGTCAGCTGCGAGCGCGCATGCGCCAGGGTGCCCGGCCCTGCGTCGAGGCGCTGTTCACCACCGGCAGGCTCGACGCCGAGCCCGCCTACTGGGACGAGGGGGTGCCCGACGCCGGTGCGGTGGCCTTCCACGAGGGCGTCGCGCTGCCGGGGCGGACCCCGAGCGGCGATCGCGTCGCCATCATGGACCAGGTCGACATCCGCCTCGATCCGCCTTCGGCCGCGTTCGCCTCGGGGGCGCCCCGGGGGACCGGGGAGCTCCGGGGCTGGCTGGCGCTGCGCGGCGACGAGGTCTTCGATCCGTTCTCCCTCCTGTTCGCGGCGGACGCCTTCCCGCCCGCCACCTTCGACATCGAGCACGCCGGCTGGGTGCCGACGCTCGAGTTGACCGCCTACGTGCGGGCGCTCCCGGCGCCCGGTCCGGTGCGGATCCTGCAGAAGGCCCACGCCATCCGGGGCCGGCGGGTGGACGAGGCGTGCTTCGTATGGGACTCCTCCGGCTCGCTCGTGGCCCAGGCCACCCAGCTGGCCGGCATCCGCCTGGGCTGATCCCGGTACGGGGGTAGCGTCGACCTCGGTGGTGGAGCGATCCCCTTTCGGCCGCACCGGCCACGACAGCAGCCGCGTCGTCTTCGGCGCCGCGGGCCTGTGGAGCGTCACGCCCGAGGCGGCGGCCGGGGTGCTCGAGCTCCTGCACCGCTACGGCGTCAACCACATCGACACCGCCGCCGCCTACGGCGACTCGGAGCTACGGGTCGGCGAGTGGATGACCGGCCACCGCGACGAGTTCTTCCTGGCGACGAAGACCGGCGAGCGCGACGGCGACGCGGCGAGGAGGTCGCTCGAGCGCTCGCTCACACGCCTGCAAGTCGACCACGTCGATCTCGTCCAACTCCACAACCTGGTGGAGGAGGACGAATGGGCCCAGGCGTTCGCTCCCGGTGGCGCGGTCGAGGCACTCGCGCAGGCCCGCGACGAGGGGCTCACGCGGTTCCTGGGGGTGACCGGGCACGGGTTGCGGATCGCGGCAATGCACCGCCGCAGCCTCGAACGGTTCGACTTCGACTCCGTGCTCCTGCCCTACAGCGCCGCGCTGCTGCGCGACGCCGGCTTCGCCGAGGACGTGGACGAGCTGTTGGCATTGTGTGCGGACCGGCAGGTGGCGGTGCAGACCATCAAGGCCGTCGCCCGGCGCCGCTGGCCGGCCGATCACGACGGGCCGCGCTACAGCTGGTACGAGCCCATGCCCGCCGGGCCCGAGCTCCGGCGCGCCGTGGCCTTCGTGCTGTGCCGGCACCGCCTGTTCCTGAACTCCTCGAGCGACCTGCGACTCCTGGAGCCCACCCTGCGGGCCGCCGAGGCGGCCGCTCAGGGCCCCGCGCCCGAGCCCGCCGAGATCGCCGACGACATGGCGCGACTGGCGGTGCAGCCCATCTTCGACGGCGGGGCGCTCGAGCGGATCTAGCCCGTCTGCCACCGGCCCGACGGCGCGGCGGGTCGAAAGCCGTGCAGAAGTGGTGGACAGACAAGTCTGCCGATGGCCGCGCCAGAGGGAGCGGCGCGGAAGAGGCCCGACGTGTCCGACGCCGCGTCCGGCGCGCTCACGGGTCGGGCCTCCTCAACCGGGGTTGCCGAATCGTTGACGTGCCGCGATGGCTGGGATAGACAGGCCCAACGCCTCTTGGCGGGGTCGAACCCGTCGGGCGTACTCCAAAGCGTGGACACACTTACGGCGAGGCGCCAAATCCTGAGTCGCACGCTCATCGGGAGCGAGGAATCTCCTCGTTCCCGGATCCTCGCCGTCACCACGGACCTCTTCTACCGAGAGGGCATCCGCGCCGTCGGCATCGACCGGCTCATCCGCGAGGCGGGTGTCGCCAAGGCCACCTTCTACGCCCACTTCCCCTCGAAGAACGACCTCATCCTCACGTACCTGAGCGCCTGGAGCGACGCCTGGTGCACCTGGTTCTTCGAAGCCGTCGACGAGGCGAGCCCGTCGGCGGCCGGGCGTCTGCAGTCGGTGCTCGACGTTCTCGAGACGCTGTTCGACGACCCGGACTACCGGGGCGACGCCTTCGCCAAGGCATTGTCGGAGATGTCGCCGACCATGCCCGGTCTGCGCCAGATCTGTCTGGACCACAAGGACCGCATCGTGGACTTCCTCGGACGCCTGGCCGACGGCGCCGGCGTCGCCCGTCCCGACGAGTTCGCCCGTGAGCTGCTCATGGTGATCGACGGGGCCATGGCCATGGCGGCCCGGGAGGGGACACCGGCGGCCGCGGGCGTCGGTCGCCGCGTGGTGCAGGCCCTCCTCGTCGACCACCGCTCCTGACCCGGCTCCCCGAGCGGGCCTCGGGACCGGTGGCGGTGGCCGGCCCCCTTCCTCAGCGACCGGCGCGGGTGTTCTCGAGCACCGCCACGAAGGGCCCCGTGCCGCGCGACGACAGGATCCTCCGGAGCGTCCACCCGGTGCCGTCGGCGAGCTCGCCCAGCTCGGCCGGCGACAGGAACACCCAGTCGAACCAGGCGGTGGCCCGGTCGCGGTAGCGGACGCGCAGGCGCAGCTGGCCAGCGGCCCGCCCGGCCGCCACATTCCTGCGCCGGTGGGCGTCGTCGAGGGTGGGCACGAGGCCGGTCGCCGGATCCGTGCTCTCGGCGAGGAGGACCGAGCCCGGGACCATGCGCGCGGACCAGGCGGTGAGCCCGCGCCGGACCCGGGCCGGGGTCCCGAAGATGCCGGCGTTGTTGCCGAAGAGGATGGCGGTGTCGAATTCGGCGAGCCGGGGGGTGAGCTCGGCCAGGGTCAGCTGCCAGGCGTGATGCAGACCGAGGGTCCGGGCCGTGCCGATCGCCCCGGGCGACGAGTCCGTCCCCACCGCGTCGGCGCCCTGGCGCTGCAGGTGCAGCGCCACCCGGCCCGACCCGCACCCGACGTCCACCACGCGCCCCCGGACGTAGCGCATGGCGCGTCGCTCGGGGGCGGGCCAGTCGTCGAACCCGGCCATGAACAGCTCGAGCCCGGCGCCCACGTCGAGGAACCCGTCGCGCCGTTCGTAGATCTCGGGATCCTCGCCGCCGCGGCCCCAGTCCCGCAGCGCCATGCCGAAGGCGTCGCCGGTCACGGTCACGAGCGGCAATCTACGGCGCTACATTCGCCCTCGCCGGCGGGAACCGTTCATCGGACGACACACGAACAGGGAACATGACCATCATCGACGAACTCCTCGGGCACGCCGGCCAGTGGGCCGCGTCGTTCGAGCCGGCTGCATCGACCCCCCGCCCGAGCCGCAAAGTGGCGGTCGTGAGTTGCATGGACTCGCGCATCGACGTGTTCGCCATCCTCGGCCTGCGGCTCAACGAGGCCCATGTGATCCGCAACGCCGGCGGCATCGTGACCGACGACGTGGTGCGCTCGCTCGTGCTCTCGCAGCGTCTCCTCGGCACCGAGGCCGTCCTGCTCATGCACCACACCGACTGCGGCATGGTGAGCACCACCGAGGAGGAGTTCGCCGAGCGGATGGAGCGCGAAGCAGGTGTCCGGCCTCCGTGGACGGCAGGATTCTT
>DASRBM010000125.1:0-6910 GCA_035653635.1 Acidimicrobiales bacterium
GGAGGCCCGCCTGTTCGTCGTGCTCCGCAACGGCCCGAAAGCGGGCACCATGCTGGCGTTGTTGCGCGCCGCCCTCGGACCTCCCGACCGGACGCTTCCCGACGCGGAGGTCTGGAGCCGCCGATGACGGCGCCGCGTCAGTCCCGGCGACGCCGCCGGCTCCGGCCCCGGGTCCGGTGGTGTTGCTCCATGCGGCTCCGGATGAGCTCGCGCTGCTCGAGCAATTCCCGGTAGGTGATGGAGGTCGTCTCCTCGGTGAACCCGAGTGACGCCCGGATGGCATCGGTCTCCACGGTCGGGAGCGCATCCGGTTCGATCCCCATCTCCCGGGCGATGCGCTCGCCGTGGTGCTCGTAGAAGTGCATGACGATCGAGGTGATCTCGGTGATGAGGTCGGTGTCGGGGGCCATGGCGCTCATGGCGCCGTCCACGAAGAGCATGTCCTTCACGTACAGCATGAGCGGTTTGGGCATGCGGGCGCCGTAGCCGAGGAGGGCCTTCGTCACCTCCCGGATCTCGTTGGTGAGCTCCTCTGCGCTGAGCTTCGTCGGATCGAGCGGCGGGCGGTCGAGACCGAGGTCGCGGATGACCGCGGCGATGTCGGTGTCGGCCGGCAGGGCCCCGAGGTCGCGCATCGCCGCGATCTGGCCGGGGATGTCGTTGGCCGAGCCGGCCACGATCATCCGGAGCAGGGCAAGACGCTCCCGGTCGTTGAGGCGTCCGGTGATGCCGAAGTCGAGCAGGGCCACCCGCGCGTCGGGGCGGACGAACAGGTTGCCACCGTGCAGATCGCCGTGGAAGACGCCGTAGAGGAGCGCACCCTCCAGGAAGGCGATGATGGCGGCGTGGAGCACGGCGGCGGTGTCGACGCCGGCGGCCCGCATGGCGGCGACGTCGCCCCAGGCGAACCCGTCGAGGCGCTCCATGACGAGCACCCGCCGCGTGACGAGAGTCGGGTGGGGACGGGGGACCACGATCACGCGCTGATCCGTCTCGGCGAGCACCCGGGCGACGTCGAGCATGTTCTGCGCCTCGAGCCGGAAGTCGAGCTCCTCCACGATGGTCTCGCCGAACAGCTCCACCAGCGCCGGCGGGTTGGCGAGCGCCGCCACCGGGATGCGGCCCACGAGCAGCGGTGCGATCCAGCTCATGGCGGCGAGGTCCGAGCGCACCATGCGGGCGACGGTGGGGCGCTGGACCTTCACCACCACCTGTTCGCCGGTGCTGAGACGCGCCGCGTGGACCTGGGCGATGGACGCGGCCGCGACGGGCACCTGTTCGAAGGCGGTGAAGAGCGACTCGAGCGGCGCCCCGAGGTCCTCTTCCACGATGCGGCGCACGGTGGCGAAGGACTCGGCCGGGACCTGGTCGCGCAGCAGCCGGAACTCGCCCACCAGCTCCTCCGGGAAGAGGCCCTCACCGGAGGAGAGGATCTGTCCGAGCTTGATGTAGGTGGGTCCTAGCCGCTCGAAGGCCCGCCGCAGCCGTCGCGACAAGCCGGCGCGCGACGTGGTCGTCCCCCGGCGGCGGTCCCCGATGTACCAGCCGGCGAGCGCCGTGGCCAGGAGCGCGCCGACCCGCACCACCCGCACCCCCGGCGGCAGTCGACGGCGCCGGGTGAGCTCGGGAGCCTCGGCCCCCACGGTGCGGCGCAGTTCCTCGATGCCCCGGCGCCAGGGCATGGCCTCGGGCTCCGCCGGCACGAGCCACGGCGGCGTCGAAGAGAAGGCCCCGAGGGCCAGGTCCGCGGGCTCGCCGCCGGTCGCGCCCGTCACGGTCGTCGTGCAGGCCGCGTCAGTCCGTGGCCGGCACGATCACGAGACAGCCGTTGTGGCCGCCGAAGCCGAAGGAGTTCGACAGGATCGGACCCGGCTCCCATGCCCGGGGACCACCGTGGACGACGTCGAGCGGGATCTCCGGGTCGGGTTCCCCGTAACCGGCCGTCGGCGGGATGAGCCTGTGCCTGATGGTGAGCACGGCGGCCACCGCCTCGATGGCGCCCGCCCCGCCGAGCGCGTGGCCGGTCACACCCTTGATGGAGGTGACCGGCGGACCGGGGTTGCCGAAGACCTTGGCGATGGCCTGCGCCTCGGCGAGGTCGTTGAGCGGGGTGGAGGTGCCGTGCGCGTTGATGTGGGCGACGTCGCCCGGCGTGATCTCGGCATCGGCGAGGGCCAGCTCCATGCAGGCCGCGGCACCGCTGCCGCCGGGAGCGGGAGCGGTGATGTGGTGGGCATCGGCCGTCGAGGCCGCACCGCGCACCTCGGCGTAGATGCGTGCCCCACGCCGCGTGGCGTGTTCCCACTCCTCGAGGACGAAGGCGCCGGCGCCCTCCGCCACGATGAAGCCGTCACGCCGGGCGTCGAAGGGCCGCGACACGCCGACGGTCGAGAGCGCCGTCATGTTGGTGAAGGCCGAGATGCCGAGCGGCGTCATGGCCGCCTCGGACCCGCCACCGATGGCGACGTCGCAGCGGCCGCTCGCCACCAGCCGCGCCGCCGCGCCGATGGCGTGCGTGCCGGCCGCGCAGGCGGTCGTGATCGTCTCGCACGGGCCGTGCCACCCGGTGCGCATGGAGACCGACGCGGCACCGGCGTTGGGCATCATCATCGGGATCAGGAAGGGCGACACGCGCCGGGCGCCCTTCTCCATGTAGACCCCGTGCTGTTCCTCGAGCGACTCCAGGCCCCCCACCCCGGTGGCGAAGACCACGCCGGCCCGGTCCGGATCGGGGGAGAGGTCGCCCGCGTCCTCCCTGGCCATGTCGGCGGCGGCCACCGAGAACTGGGCGAAGCGGTCGACCCGTCGGGCCTCCTTGGGACCGAACCACGCCGTCGGGTCGAAGCCCTCCACCCGCCGTTCTCCCTCGGGCGCGGGGGCGAGCAGGCCCTCCCAGAAGGCGTCGGCACCGATGCCGCAGCAGGCGACCACCCCGATCCCGGTGACGGCCACCCTGCGGCCGCGGACCGGCCCGTCGGGGGTGGTGCCGAGCAGCATCAGAGCTTGGCCGAGATCAGCTCGTACGCCTGGCCGACCGTCTCGATGCCCTCGAGCTCGGACTCCTCGACAGTGATGTCGAAGGCCTCCTCCAGGGCCATCACGAGCTCCACCAGGTCGAGGCTGTCGGCGTCCAGATCGTCACCGAAGCGCGCCTCGAGCACGACCTTGTCCTCGGGCACCTGCAGCACTTCGACGGCACAGGACCGGAACTTGTCGAAGGTGGCATCGCTCACCGCTGGTCTCCTTTGTCTGCGATCTCTGTCAGCTGTCTGCGATCGGTACCGGGTCCGGGTCGTTTCACATGCCCATGGCCAGCCCGCCGTCCACCGGCAACACCGCACCGGTGACGTAGGCGGCGTCGTCGGAGGCGAGGAAGGCCACGGCTCCGGCGACCTCGTCGGGCGTGCTCATGCGGCCGAGCGGGACCATCGACCGGAGCTGCTCCACGCGCTGTTCTCCCAGCGCAGTGATCATATCCGTGTCGACGATCCCCGGAGCCACGACATTGACGGTGATGCCCCGGCTGCCCACCTCGCGGGCGAGCGAGCGGGCCAGGCCGACCAGGCCTGCCTTGGCCGCCCCGTAGTTGACCTGGCCGGGGGAGCCGAGGAAGGCGACCACCGAGGAGACGAGCACGATCCGGCCACGATGGGCGCGCACCATGGGGCCGACGGCGCGCCGCACCGTGCGGTAGACCCCGGTGAGGTCGGTGTCGAGCACCTCGTGCCAGGCCTGCTCGTTCATGCGCAGGAGGAGGGTGTCCTTCGTGACCCCGGCATTGGCCACGAGGACCTCGACGGTGCCCAGCTCCTTCTCGACCTCGGCGAAGGCGGACTCGACGGTCGCCGGGTCGGTCACGTCGCAGGGGACGGCCAGGGCGCCGGCCAGGTCGTCGGGGGGCTTGGTGCGGTAGGTGACGGCCACCTTGTCGCCGAGATCCAGGAAGCGGCGGGCGCAGCCGAGGCCGATGCCGCGCGACCCACCGGTCACGAGGACGACCCGGGGGGCGCGCGTGCCGGCCGCCGCCGTCGTGCTGTCGTCGGGGGAATCGGGCATGCGGGCGGTCATGCTGTCACGCGGCGGCGCCCGGGTCCCACCTGAGCACGGCGCTGGCCCAGGTCATACCCGCCCCGAAGCCCGACAGGAGCACGTGGTCGCCCGGCGCCAGGCGTCCGCCGTCCGCCGCCTCGGCCAGGGCGAGGGGGATGGAGGCCGAAGAGGTGTTGCCCGTCCGGTCGAGGACGACGGCCGTGCGCGCCATGGGGATGCCGAGGCGCTCGGCCGCCGCTTCGATGATGCGCAGGTTGGCCTGGTGCGGGACGAAGAGGGCGAGCTCGTCGGCCTTGACGCCGGCCGAGCCGAGGGCGGCGCCGGCCGACTCCACCGTCGCCCGCACGGCGCGCCGGAACACCTCGCGGCCCTCCATGAAGAGGGTGCCGCCGACCGGGCAGTGGAGGATGTCGTGGGCGCTACCGTCGACGCCGAGGTCGAACCTGCACAGGCCGGCACTGGCGCTGCGTTCGAGCACCACGGCGGCGGCGCCGTCGGCGAAGAGGACGGCCGTGCCGCGGTCGTCGGGATCGGTGATGCGCGACAGGACGTCGGCGCCGGCGACGACGACGCGGCGGGCGCCGGTGGCGAGCGCGCCGTAGCCGAGGACGAGGGCGTAGACGAAGCCGGCGCAGGCGGCATTGACGTCGGCCGCGCCACCGGAGAGTCCGAGGGCGTGGTGCACGGCGGCCGAGGTGGCCGGGACGGCCTCGTCCGGCGTGGTCGTCGACAGGAGCAGAAGGTCCACGTCGCCGGGATCGACCCCGGCACGGGCGAGCGCTTCGCGGCTCGCTTCGGTGGCCAGGCCGGCCACGGTGCCGCCGATCCGGCGCTCGCGGATGCCCGACCGCTCGACGATCCACGTGTCGGACGTGTCGAGGCGAGCCTCGAGATCCGCGTTGGTGACGACGGTGTCGGGCAGGGCGGTGCCCCAGCCGGTGATGACGCCGGTCACGGTTTCAGGCGGGGGCGCGCTCGACGTGCAGCCAGGCGACCGGTTGGCCGGCCACCACGCGCTCGCCGGGGATGGTGAGGAAGGCGGCGACCCGGCCCCCGAAGGGGGTGCGCACCTCGACGTCGCCGACCTTGCCCAGGAGTGCGCCGACCTCCACCGCGGCGCCGGGGGCCTCGCCGCCGGGGGACTCGCCCCGCAGGCCGGCGCCCGGAGCGGGGACGGCCAGGTCGGCCGGTTCGAACACGCCGCCGGCGGGGGACACGACGAGGCGGACCCCGGTGGACAGGCGCTCGCCGTGCGCGCTCTTGTCGCCGGTGCCGGCGGGGGAGGCCGAGTCGAGGCCGGCGAGGACGGCCACGAGTTCGTCCACGTCCTCCGGTTTCTGTACGGCGAGCACCGTGGCACCGGGCAGCGTGCGACGGGCGAGCCCGGACAGCACCCCGCCCGGGCCGAGCTCCACGAAGTGCTCGGCACCGTCGGCGGAGAGGGTGGCGAGGCTCTGACGCCACCGGACGGGGCTGCACAGCTGGGCCGAGAGCAGGCTCTGCCACTGGTCGGCCTCGGCGTGCACCCGGGCGTCGACGTTGGCCACTACCGGTGTGCCCGGCGGCTGGAAGGTCGTGTCGGCCAGGGCCTTGCGCAGGCGACTGCGGGCGGGGGCCATGAGCGGTGTGTGGAAGGCGCCGGCCACCGGCATCGACATGACCTTGCGGGCCCCGAGCTCCTTGGCGAGGGTACCGGCCGTCTCCACCGATTCCGAGGTGCCGGCGATCACCACCTGGCCGGGGGCATTGAAGTTGGCCACCCACACCTCGCCTTCGGCCCGCTGGCAGGCGACCTCGACGGCGTCATCCTCGGCCCCGAGGACGGCCGCCATGGTGCCGGGGTGCTCCTCGGCCGCGTGGTGCATGGCGTCGCCCCGCTCGGCCACGAGACGGACCCCGTCCTCGAAGGCGAGGGCGCCACTGGCCACGAGGGCGGTGTACTCGCCAAGGCTGTGGCCGGCGCAGATGCTCGGTTCGATGCCGACGCGCTCCACCGCGTCGAGGATGACGAGGCTCAGGACGAAGGTGGCGAGCTGGGCGTTCGCCGTCAGGGTGAGCTCGTCCTGCTCGGCCTCGAGAAGGAGCCGGCTGAGGTCGCGCTCGGCCAGCTCGCTGGCCTCCTCGACCACCTCCCAGCTGGGGTGGTCGACCCACGGGCGGCCCATGCCCGGGCGCTGTGACCCCTGTCCGGGAAAGGTGAATGCCGGCACCGTGCTCCTCTCGACTCCGCGACCGTCGTCAGAGGTTCGATCCGGCGGCCGCCACCAGGGTTACACGCCGGCAGGCCGCCGGACACGTTACCAACCGGTAATTCACGTACGACCCATGGAAGGCGCGGCTTGTCGGACCGCGGTCTGCGCACGGGTGGGTCGACCGCGACGCCAACGGACACTGCTCGCGCAGAACCGAGGTCCCTCACCATGATCACGCCTGTCTCCTCGGCATGCATCTGAGCGACGGCATGTTGAGTCCTGTCTCCGCAACGTCTGCACACTTCGCATCGTTCTCGACAAGAAGTACCCCGGCCTTGGTGCCCGGAGCGGGATTCGAACCCGCACGCCCTTTCGAGCAGAGGATTTTGAGTCCTCAGTGTCTGCCGTTCCACCATCCGGGCTCGCGCGCGTGGCGCACAAGCGGGCATCGTAGAACACGCCTTCAGATCCGGTGACCTGACGACCTCGTCGCCGAAGATCGAACGCCGATGTGGTGCAGGAACGCACGCTGCTCGTCGTGCATGTCGCAGGGCAGTTCGGCGAAGGAGCGGACCGGCTCCGGCGCCACTCCCTGGTAACTCGGCAGCGGGCCCGCGATGCTCGCCTCATAGGCGATACCGATGGGCCAGTCTCCAGCGCGGTCGAGG
>DASRBM010000126.1:0-6126 GCA_035653635.1 Acidimicrobiales bacterium
TGAAGGGCGTGGGGGTGACGTTGGCGGCGTCGGCGCCGCTCGCGTCGTCGAAGAGGTCGTTGGCCATGTTGAGCCCGAGATGCACCGACAGCGCGGCGATCGCCGCCAGCGCGAACCACAGACCGTGGAAGGTGCCGTGCCGGGCGGCCACGCCGGCGCCGATGCCCACCGGCACGAGTGTGGCCGTCAGGAAGGGGAGCCGGGTGGCGAGGAAGAACTTCCACCACGCCGACAGCTCCGGCGTGCTGCCCACTTCGGCGATGTAGGCGCGGCCCTCGGGCACGCCGCGCTCGGCGTACTCGAGGAACGGCACTTCGGCCTCGTCCCAGCCGGTGGCACGGTCGACGGCGACGACCACCGCGTCGCCGTCGACGGCGGCCGCTCCCCACACGTTCACGTAGCGCCGTTCGTCGTAGCCGACGCCGAGCTGCGGCCGGATGTGGCTGAATGTCACCTCCACCAGCTGCCCCGGCCGCGGACGCTGCTCCGACGCCACCGGGCCCACGCGCAGGGCATGACCGTCGACGGAGAACGCGGCGGCCACGTTGACGGGGTACCCCTCCTCGTCGAGGAAGGAGAGGATCCCGTGCGGGTAGGCCTGCGAGCGAGCCAGGGCGTCGTCGACCTGCAGGGTCGCCATCACGCCACCCCCATCAGCTCGAGGACCCGGGCGGGCTGCTCGGCGCGGCCGTCCTCCCACCACAGCACCCGGCGCGGCGTGATCTCGATGACCGAGCGCTCGAAGAACAGCGGCACCCCGAAGCGCCGCTTCAGGAAGAAGTCGATGGCCGGCTCCTTCGCCCGCCACATCGGCAGCAGCGTCTCCCAACCATGGTGCAGGTCGTCCTCGACGACCCGGGCGTCGCCCTGGATGGTCGCCCGGTGGAACGGCTCGACCGGCACGGCCACCGGATCGGTGAGCGACAGACACACCTTGGGGTTGGCCTTGATGTGGCGCAGCTTGCGCGAGAAGAGGATGGACGACGTCAGCCAGATGCGGTCACCGTCCGACAGCGGGATGAGGGGATAGGTGATGGGCCGGTCGTTCGGCCCCACCACGGTGAGTTCCCCGACGAGGGCCACGTCCAGGAGCCTGACGACTTCGTCAGGTAGCAGGTGTTGTGATTGAGCCACGGCGACGACCCTACACAGCCGCCCCCGGCGGGACGAAACCGCCCGGTGCGCGCGGCGGCGTCAGGCGTTGGCCTCCGCGAGCGCCGGCGCCTCGCGACGGACGCGCAGCACGCTCGCCAGAGGACGCGGCAGCCACCAGTTCCATCTGCCGAACAGCGACACGAGCGCGGGCACGAGCAGGGCCCGCACCACGGTGGCGTCGAGGAGGATGCCGGCGCCGAGCCCGGTGGCGAGCACCTTCAGATCGGTGTCGGGGGCGGACGCCAGCGAGGCGAAGGCGAGGAACAGGATGAGCGCCGCGCTCGTGACCAGGCGTCCGGTGCGTCCGAGGCCCTCCACCACCGCGTGCACGGTGTCGCCGGCGGCGTCGTACTCCTCGCGCACCCGGGTGAGGATGAACACCTCGTAGTCCATCGACAGCCCGAACAGGAAGGCGAAGACCATGAGCGGCACCCAGAAGGTGATGGCGCCCGTGGCCGGGATGCCGAAGACGGCCGAGGAGCCGTGGCCCTCCTGCCAGAACCAGGCGAGCAACCCGAAGGTGGCGGCCAGCGACACCAGGTTGAGCACGACGGCCTTCAGCGCGAGCAGCAGTGAGCGGAAGGCGCGGGCGAGGAGCAGGAACGTGATGATGGCGATGAGGGCGAACATCAGCGGGAAGTTGCCGAACACGGCGTGGCTGTAGTCCTGCTCGATGGGACCGAGGCCGGTGACGCCGATCACCCCGGGGCGGGCGCGGAGGGCGTTCTCGAGCGCGTCGACGGAGGTGAGGGTGGTGTTGTTCACCGTCTCCTCCCGGGGCACGAGGACCACGGTCGACAGGCCGTCGCGGGTGCCCGACGGCCCCGTGGCGAGCACGGCGTCGGCGATGCCGGGCACCGCCCGTGCCTCGGCCGCCACCTGCGGAGCCACCGCGGCCGTGGTGAGCACGTCCATGGGCGTGAGCACGCCGGCGGCCACCCCGCCGTGGAGGAGCTGCTGATAGGTGTCGTGGGCCGCGCCCGTCTTGGCCTGGGCGTCGGCCGATGTCATGCCCACCTTCAGCCCGAAGACCGGGATGATCGCTACTGCGAGGACGGCCAGCGCGCCGGTGGTGGCCCACCAGCGGTGACGGACGACGACGGTCGCCCACCGGCTCCAGAATCTCGAGGCGTGGTCCTCGTGACGCAGTCGGGGCCAGTCGACGCGCGGCCCGATGCCGGCGAGGAGCGCGGGGAGCAGCGTGCTCACGACCACGATGGAGACGAGCGGGATGAGCATGCCCCCGATACCGGTGCTGCGCAGACCGGGGACCGGCAGCACGACGAGCGACACCAGGCCGATGGCCACGGTGAGACCCGACAGCACGACGGCGCGCCCGGCGGTGTCGGCCGCCGACACCACGGCGTCGGCGTTGGAGAAGCCGTGGGCCCGTTGCTCGCGCCAGCGCGTGACGAGCAGCAGCGAGTAGTCGATGGCGATCCCGAGCCCGACGAGGGCGACGAGGAACTCGACGATGAACGACACGTCGGTCACGTAGGTCAGCCCCAGGATGACGAGGAACGTGGCGAGGATCGAGACGGCGGCCACCACGATGGGGACGAGGGCGAGGAGCGAGGCGAACACGAAGGCGAGCACCGCCAGCGCGCCGACCCCGCCGATGAGGGTCTCCACGAACACTCCGGGGCCCTTGCTCGAACCGCCCGACTGGAGCTGGTTCAGGCCGGTGAGGCCCACCTGGTACCCGGGGAGCCGCTGCGCCACCATGCGCTCGGCGGCGGTGACCGACTTGTCGCTGCCGAAGCCGTGGGCGAGCGGCGCCTCGAGGAGGGCGTAGGTGCTGTGGCCGTCGGCCGTCACGAAGCGCGGGTCGCCGGTGTTGCCGAAGTCGACCACGCGCAGCTGCGGCTCCGCCGCGCGTACGGCGGCGAAGGCGGCGGCGATCGTCCCCGCCTCTCCGGCCACGGTCCGGCCCCCGGGCGCCGTCACCACGAGGATGCCGTCCTCGCCGTCGCCACTCGTGCCGTAGACGTGCTGGATGTGCAGCGCCGTCTCGTAGCCCGGCTGACCCGGCAGCGAGAAGTCCACCTTCAACCGGTTCGTCACCTTCCCGGCGGCCATGCCGCCGGCCACGAACACCACCGCCCACAGCACGAGCACGACGCGGCGGTGGCGGACGACCCAGGCCGCGACCCGGCCCGTCACGGCGGTGGGGCGGTAGGCATCGGCCGGTGGGGTTCGGCGGGGGAGGGTGGCCAAGGCCATGGCGGACTCCGTTCCGTTCGGGACCGTTCGGGTTAGAATGGTTTTACCACGAACCGTTCGGGATGTGAAGTATTGTCGGTGTCGATGCCTTCTTCTGACGATCGTGAGCGGCCGCACTCATCGGGGCCGCCCTTCGGGCAGTCGGTCGGCTTCCTGCTGTCGCAGCTCGGCTACGTCGTCGCCCGTGAGTTCCGGGGCGCCATGGCCGAGATCGAGCTCGAGCCCAGGCACTTCGCCCTCCTGCGCGCCATCGAGGCCCACGAGGGCCAGACGCAGAACGCCCTCGTCGACCGCTTGCAGATCCCGGCGAGCAGCATGGTGTCGCTCGTCGACCATCTCGAAGGCAGGGGCCTGGTGGAACGGCGCGTCCACCCGACCGACCGGCGCTCGCGCACGCTGCACGTCACCGGGTCGGGCCGGAGGCTCCTCGGCAAGGCCACCGAGCGTGCCATGGGGATGGAGCAGCGCCTGTGCGCCGGGTTGTCGCCCGAGCAGCGCCTGGAGTTGATCGAGCGGCTGCAGGTCGTCGGCAGGAATCTCCAGGTCGTCCAAGGCGTTCATCCCGACGTCGCCCTGGGCCACCACGCCCCCAATTGGACCGAGGAATTCTCCGAGGACGAAGGAGGACGGCGATGACCGTCGAGGAAGACGCAGCACCTCCGCCGGTGATGGCCGGCGACGAGGCGCCGGCACACCGTCACGCCGGCGCCGCGCTGCTCGTGATCGCCACCGCCCAGCTCATGGTGGTGCTCGACGCATCGATCGTGAACATCGCGCTGCCGTCCATGCAGCGCGCCCTCCACTTCTCCTCGGCCAATCTCGAATGGGTGATCAACGCCTACACGCTCGCGTTCGGCGGGCTGCTGCTGCTCGGCGGGCGCACGGGTGACCTTTTCGGCCGGCGCCGGATGTTCATGATCGGCATCACCATCTTCTCCCTGGCGTCGCTCCTCGGCGGCTTCGCCACCAGCCAGGCCTGGCTCATCGCGGCCCGTGCCGTGCAAGGCGTGGGCGGCGCCATCACGGCCCCGACGGCCCTGTCGCTCATCGCAAGCACCTTCGCCGAAGGGCGCGAACGCAATCGCGCAATGGGTGTGTACGCGGCGATGTCGGGAGCCGGCGGTGCCATTGGGGTGCTCCTCGGCGGCGTGCTGACGAACGCCCTCAGCTGGCGGTGGGTGCTCTTCGTCAACGTCCCCATCGGCCTGTTCGTGGTGCTGCTCGCCCCCCGCGTCCTCGGTGAGACGCAGACCAGCCGTGGCCGGCTCGACCTCCCCGGCGCGCTGTCGGCCACCGCCGGCATGTCGCTCGTCGTCTACGGCCTCATCCACGCCGGCAGTGCGGCGTGGGGCGACTTGGGCACCATCGTGCCGCTCGTGGCGGGAGCGGTGCTGCTCGCCGTGTTCCTCATCGTCGAGATCCGCGCTCCCCACGCCCTGCTGCCGCTGCACATCTTCCGCAATCGCAACCGCTCGGGCGCCTACGCCATCATGCTGGCCATCGGCACGGCGATGTTCTCCATGTTCTTCTTCCTCACCCTCTTCCTGCAGAACGTGCTCGGCTTCAGCCCGCTGCGGGCCGGGGTGTCGTACCTCCCCTTCGCCCTGACGATCATGGTGGTGGCGGGCATCACATCGCAGCTCGTGGGCCGCATCGGGCCGCGCCCGCTGCTCATGGTCGGGCCGCTGCTCGCCGCGGGCGGGTTGCTCCTCTTCTCGCGCCTCACCGTCACGAGCAGCTACTGGCCGAACGTGTTCCCGGGGATGGTGCTGGCGGCCGGCGGTATGGCGATGAGCTTCGTGCCGCTCACGCTGGCGGCGGTGTCGAACGTGCGACGCGACGAAGCGGGCATCGCCTCCGCCCTGCTCAACACCGGCCAGCAGGTCGGGGGATCGCTCGGCCTCGCCGTCCTCGGCACGATCTCGGCCACCGCCTTCCGCGGCCAGCTCACCGGTCTCCTGTCGCGCCTGGCCAATCCGGTGGTGGTGCACGCGCTGTCCGCCGGCGCCCCGGTGTCCGCCTTCCACCTGCCTCCACCGGCGGTCGGGGCGGTCAACCACGCCCTCACCCACGGCTACACGACGGCCTTCAGCGTGGGCGCGGGGATCATGTTGGCCGCCTTCCTGATCGCCCTCCTCGTGGTCAGGGTGGCCGTCCCGGTGGGAGCACCGGCCGAAGCCGTGGCCGTCTGACCCCCGCCGTCCGGCGCGGGTGCCGACGCGGACAGTTCATCCGCGCTTCGCGGCGACGACACGGGGACGTCGCGGGGCGGAAACCTCGGGTCCGTAGCGTGCGCGGGCGTGACGGACACCACCGATCGCACGCCGGTCGTCCTCCGGGGCGCTCTGGCCGAGGTCCTTCGTCGTCCCGGGTGGCATCGGCGCGCCGCGTGCCGGGGCGTCGGGCCCGCCGTGTTCTTCCCCGAGGCGGGGAACCGGCGCCTGGCGCAGGCCGCGGCCGGCGTCCTCTGTGCGCAGTGCCCCGTACGGGCGCCGTGCGCGAACGCGGGCATGGCCGAGGTCGAGGGCATCTGGGGCGGTGCCGAGGCCGAGGAGCGCCTGCGCTGGCGGGCCGACCCGGCCGTGCTCGAGCGAGCCAGCCTGGCCTGAGCCTGCGCCGGAGGCCCGGGTCGGAAAAGATGTCCCGATGCGCCGCCGCCCGTTCGTCGTGCTCGCCGCCCTGGCCCTGCTCGTCCCCGTGCTCGCCGGCTGTGGGGGAGGTGCGGAGGGCCCGGTGTCGCTGACGCTC
>DASRBM010000127.1:0-3074 GCA_035653635.1 Acidimicrobiales bacterium
TCGGCGCGCTCGACGGCGGCAGCGCCCAGGAGGGCGAGGCCTCCTACGCCGAGAAGCTGCGGACCGAGGAGCTGCGCCTCGACTGGACGCGGCCGGCCGCCGAACTGCGCCGGGTGGTGCGTCTCGACCGCGCCTTCACCACCTTCCGGGGCAGGCGCCTGCTCGTGCCCGAGGCCGTGGCCGAGGAGGCGGTCGTCCCCGGGCCCCCGGGCACCGTGTCGGGCACGGCCGTGGCCACGGGCCGCGGATCGCTCCGTCTGGCCGTGGTGCAGCCCGAAGGCAAGCGCCCGATGGACGCCGAGCAGTGGGTACGCGGTCTGCGGCTCGCGCCCGGCGAACGGCTCGGCGCGGACGGTCCCGAAGCCGACGGTCCCGGGGATCGCGAAGGCGGCCGGTAGGCTCGCCGCGATGCTGCGGATCGCGCCGTCTCTGTTGTCGGCCGACTTCGGCGGTCTGGCCGAAGCCGTGGGCGAGGTGGGTCCCGAGGCCGACTGGCTGCACGTCGACGTCATGGACGGGCACTTCGTGCCCAACCTGACGATCGGTCCACCGGTGGTGCGGTCACTGCGCCGCCACAGCGGCCTCTTCTTCGACTGTCATCTCATGATGACGAACCCCGGCTCGTACCTGGAGGCGTTCCGCGACGCCGGCGCCGACGGCTGCACGGTGCACGTGGAGATCGGCGGCACCGAAGACCTCATCGCCCAGGCGCGCGCGCTCGGCCTGCGCGTCGGCCTGGCGCTCAACACCGACACGCCCTTCGAGGCGGTGGCGCCCCATCTGCCGGCGGTCGACCTCGTGCTGTGCATGACGGTGTTCCCCGGCTTCGGCGGCCAGGCCTTCATGGCGGAGGTGCTGCCCAAGATCGCGCAGGTGCGCGAGGCCCTCGACGCGCAGGGCCTCGCCGTGGAGCTGCAGGTCGACGGCGGCATCGACGAGGACACCGCCCCGCTCGTCGTGCAGGCGGGAGCCCGGGTGCTCGTGGCCGGGTCGGCCATCTTCGGTCACGAACGGCCGTGGGAGGCGGCCCGGCGCATCCGGGCGGCGGCCGAGGAGGCGCTCGCGTCGCGTTCGTAGCCGGAGGGACCTCCTTTCCCGCCGGGGCGGGGGCGCGCTCGCCGTCGAGGGCCGGACCAGGCTCTGGGGGGCACGCCTGGGGGGCCAAGTAGACTCGTGGTCCCATGACTTCGGCCTCGAACCCGTCGCCCGCTCCGGGCACGCGGGACGAGGACCTCGCCGCCATGGGCCGTGCGCTGGCCCTGGCCGCTTCGGTCCGAACCCGTACCTCTCCCAATCCGTGGGTGGGGTGCGTGGTGGTGGCGGGCGACGCCTGGTTCGAAGGTGCCACCGAGCCGCCCGGCGGTCCCCACGCGGAGGCCGTCGCCCTGGCCGCGGCCGGCGACCGGGCCCGGGGGGCGACCCTCTACGCGACGCTCGAGCCCTGCGCCCACCATGGGCGCACGCCGCCGTGCGCCCAGGCGGTCGTCGACGCCGGGGTGGCCCGCGTGGTGCTCGCCACCATCGACCCCGATCCCCAGGTGGCGGGCCGCGGGGTGGAGTTCCTGCGCAGCAACGGAGTCCAGGTGGAGGTGGGGGTGCGCGAGGCGGAGGCGGCGCTGCAGCTCGCCCCGTATCTGAAGCACCGGCGCACCGGCCGGCCGTGGGTGGTGCTCAAGCTGGCCGCCACCTTCGACGGGCGCATCGCCGCCCCCGACGGCTCCTCGCGCTGGCTCACCGGCGAGGAGGCGCGCGCCGACGCCCACCGCCTGCGAGCCGCGTCCGACGCCGTGCTCGTCGGGGCCGGGACCGTGCGGGCCGACGACCCTGAGCTGACCGTGCGCCTCGACGAGAGCCCCGAGCGCCAGCCGATGCGCGTCGTGCTCGGTCACGCCCCCGACGGCGCCCGGGTGTTGCCGGCCCTCGAGCTCCAGGGCGAGCTCGGCGACGTCCTCGACGAGCTCGGTGGCAAGGGGGTGCTCCAGCTCCTCGTCGAAGGAGGGGCCCGGGTGGCCCATGCCTTCCACCGCGCCGGCCTCGTCGACCGCTATGTCCTCTACCTCGCCCCGGCACTCTTCGGCGGGGACGACGCCCTCGCCATGTTCCGGGGCCCCGGCGCCCCCGACATGGGGGCACTCTGGCGCGGCCGCATCGTGGCCGTGGAACAGCTCGGACCCGACCTGCGCATCGACCTGGCGCCGGCCACGACAGCGGAGGCTACGTGACATGCCCTTCGCCCGTATAGAAGAGGCCATCGCGGCCGTCGGCCGCGGCGAGATCGTGGTGGTCGTCGACGACGAGGACCGCGAGAACGAAGGCGATCTCATCATGGCGGCCGAGGCGGCGACGCCGGAGTCGATCGCCTTCTTCCTGGCCCACACCTCCGGCGTCATCTGTGTGCCCATCACGCCCGAGCGCGCCGACCAGCTCGACCTGCCGCTCATGGTCAGCGCCAACACCGAGTCGCAGCGCACAGCGTTCACGGTGAGCGTCGACTACCGCCACGGCACCACGACCGGCATCTCGGCCGAGGACCGCGCCGCCACCATCAAGGCGCTCATCGACCCCCACACCCGCCCGTCGGACCTCAACCGGCCCGGCCACATCTTCCCACTGCGGGCCCGTCCCGGGGGGGTGCTCAAGCGCGCCGGCCACACCGAGGCGGCCATCGACCTCGTCCGGGCCGCGGGGCTGAGCCCGGCCGGCGTCCTGTGCGAGATCGTGACCGAGGACAAGGCGTCGATGGCCCGGCTGCCCGAGCTCGAGGCCTTCGCCGAGCGCCACGGGCTCGTGCTCGTGTCGATCGCCGACATCATCCGCTACCGGCGCCGCAAGGAGAAGCTGGTCCGGCGCATCGCCGGACCAGCGCGCATCCCCACCGAGTACGGGCACTTCACCGGGTACGCCTACGAGTCGATCCTCGACGGCGAGCACCACCTGGCCGTGGTGTGCGGCGACATCGCCGGCAAGGGCGATGTGCTCGTGCGGGTGCACTCGGAATGCCTGACCGGCGACGTGTTCGGCTCCCTGCGCTGCGACTGCGGACCGCAGCTGGCCGAGGCCACCCGGCTCATCGC
>DASRBM010000128.1:0-2542 GCA_035653635.1 Acidimicrobiales bacterium
GGGTCCACGGCGCCGAATCCGAACAGCTGTCGGAACGGTCCGTTCGCAGCGAGGGCGGTGCCGTCGGCGTCCACCACCACCGATGCATCGGCGATGAGGTCGACGATGGCCTGCCATTGCGACCCGTCCACGAAGCCCCCCCGGGATTGGTGGTCGACACGAAGAGTGTACGACGGCCGCCCTCGGTCGGCCCTTTGGCGCTCGACCCGATCGGGCGTAGGCTCGGGGGATCGCCACCCGGGGCTCAGGGGGGAGGTGGCGAGCGGGGGAGATGGGGGCTCAATTGGCCGAAGGCGAACGCCCTTCCGATGCCCTCGTCCACGTGCTCTGGCTCAACGCCGGGCTCAGTTGCGACGGTGACTCGGTGTCGCTGACGGCCGCCACCCAACCGAGCATCGAGGACATCGCCCTCGGCGCGTTGCCGGGAGTGCCTCGGGTGGCGCTTCATTGGCCACTCGTCGACTTCGAGTGCGGCCCGGCCGGTGGGCCCGACGAATTCCTACAGTGGTACTTCCGTGCCGCGCGGGGTGAGCTCGATCCGTTCGTGCTCGTCGTCGAAGGTTCGATCCCCGACCAGCACCTGCTGTCCGAAGGTTACTTCACCGGCTTCGGATCCGATCCGGTCACCGGGCAGCCCATCACCGTCAACGAGTGGGTCGATCGCCTCGCCCCACGCGCCTGGGCCGTGCTGGCCGCGGGCACGTGCGCGGCGTACGGGGGCATCCACGCCATGGCCGGCAATCCGACCGGCGCCATGGGCGTGGCCGACTACCTCGGGTGGGACTGGCGGTCGCACGCCGGCAACCCGATCGTGTGCGTGCCCGGGTGCCCTGTGCAGCCCGACAGCCTGTCCGAGACGATCCTCTACCTGCTGCGCCAGCAGGCCGGGACCATGCCGGCCATCCCGCTCGACGCCGCGCTTCGCCCCCGCTGGCTCTTCGACGCCACGGTGCACGAGGGCTGCGACCGGGGTGGCCATTACGAACAAGGGGAATTCGCGGGCGCCTACGGGGAACCGGACTGCATCGTGCGTCTCGGGTGCTGGGGTCCGGTGGTCAAGTGCAACGTGCCCAAGCGGGGCTGGGTCAACGGCGTGGGCGGTTGCCCGAACGTGGGCGGCGCGTGCATCGCCTGCACCATGCCGGCCTTCCCGGACAAGTTCATGCCCTTCATGGACGAGCCGCCCGGCGCCACCCTGTCGACGACGATGAGCGGGCTGTACGGCGGGTTCGTACGACGTCTGCGCCAGGCTACGGCCGACGTCGTCGACGAGGAGCCGAAGTGGCGCGGTCCCCACGCGTCGAGCTCGACGGGCTACGACCCGCCGTGGCCCGTGCCGGTGACGATCCGGGGCGTGCCGGCTGCCGACAGCGCCACCGACACCGGGAGCGCGCCACGGTGACCGACGAGCTCGTCGAGATGGCGTGGGACCCGATCACCCGCATCGTCGGGAGCCTCGGCATCCACACGAAGATCGACTTCGCCGCCGGGCGGGTGGCCGAGTGCCACAGCACGTCGTCGATCTTCCGGGGATACAGCGTGTTCATGCAGGGCAAGGACCCCCGCGACGCGCACTTCATCTCGAGCCGGATCTGCGGCATCTGCGGCGACAACCACGCCACCTGTTCCTGTTACACGCAGAACATGGCCTACGGCGTGAAGCCCCCAGCACTGAGCGAATGGATCGTGAACCTGGGCGAGGCGGCCGAGTACATGTTCGACCACACCATCTTCCAGGAGAACCTCGTCGGCGTGGACTTCTGCGAGCGCATGGTGCAGGCCACGAATCCGTCGGTGCTGGCCCTGGCCGAGCGGACGGAGTGCCCCCATGCGGACGTGCACGGCTACCGGACCATGGCCGATCTCATGCGGTCGCTCAATCCCTTCGAGGGCGACTTCTACCGCGAGTCGCTGCAGATGAGCCGCACCACCCGGGAGATGTTCTGTCTGATGGAGGGCCGGCACGCCCATCCCTCGACCCTGTACCCGGGTGGCGTGGGGACGGTGCCGAGCGTGCAGCTGTTCACCGACTACCTGACCCGGCTCATGAAGTTCGTCGAGTTCGTGAAGAAGGCTGTGCCCATGCACGACGACCTCTTCGACTTCGTCTACGCCGCCCTGCCCGGATACGAGGAGGTCGGGCGTCGGCGGGTCCTGCTCGGCTCGTGGGGGAGCTTCCCCGACCCCGAGCACTGCAACTTCTCCTACGCCGACATGACGGACTGGGGCAGGCGCTCGTTCGTGAGTCCGGGGATCGTCGTCGACGGCGAGCTCGTCACCACCGACCTGGTGCGCATCAACCTCGGCATCCGGATCCTCCTCGGGTCGTCGTTCTACGCGGACTGGGCCGGCCGTGACCGTTTCGTCACCCACGACCCGCTCGGGAACCCCGTCGACGAGCGCCACCCCTGGAACCAGCACACGATCCCCATGCCCGCCGCGCGTGACTTCGACGACGCCTACAGCTGGGTGGTGTCGCCGCGCTGGTACGACGGGCGGTACCACCTGCCGCTCGACACCGGCGGGGGCCCGCTGGCGCGCC
>DASRBM010000129.1:0-6092 GCA_035653635.1 Acidimicrobiales bacterium
TGGCCGTTCAGACGCGTCCCGGAAGCATCCCGTCCTACGTCCACGACGTCGAACAGGTGGTGATCGACACCCTCGCCGTCTTCGGGCTCCCGGCCGGGCGCCTGCCCGGCTATCCCGGCGTATGGGTGGAGGCCGAAGGTCCGAACCCGCGCAAGATCTGCGCCATCGGCGTGAAGGTGAACCGCGGCCGCTCGATGCACGGGCTGGCCCTGAACGTCGCCCCGGACCTGGCCTGGTTCGACCGCATCGTCCCCTGCGGCATCCCGGACAAGGCCGTCACCTCCATGCAGGCCGAGGGCATCGACGTCGCGCTGCGCGATGTCGCCGACGCGCTGGTTGGTGCCGCCGCCGCTCGTTGGGGCGGCGGAACGGTGGAGCGGCAGGACGTCGCCTGGCCCATCGCCGGAGCCCACCCCGTCCCGGCCGGCGCCGGCCAGCGGCTGCGGCTGCGGCTCAAGCAGGCCGATGTCGATCCCGAGTCCGGTCTGGCCCTCGAGGAGCGCAAGCCCTCATGGCTGCGAGTGCCAGCCCACATGGGCCCCGACTTCCATTCGCTGCGTAGCACCGTGCGCGGGCTCGACCTGGTGACGGTATGCGAAGAGGCCGGCTGCCCCAACATCTTCGAGTGCTGGGCCGACGGCACCGCCACCTTCATGATCAACGGTGAGCGCTGCACCCGGGCATGCGGGTTCTGCCTCGTCGACACGCGCCGTCCTCGTCCGCTCGACCTGCAAGAACCCGAGCGGGTGGCTGCCGCCGTGCGTCGACTGGGACTGGGGCACGCCGTGGTGACAGCGGTCGCGAGGGACGACCTCGGCGACGGGGGCGCCGGTGCCTTCGCCGCCACCGTGGAAGCGATCCGCCGCGCATGTACCGACACGGCGGTGGAGCTGCTTGTTCCGGACTGCAAGGGCGACCCCGACGCGCTCGAGCGGATCTTCGCCTCGCGCCCCGACGTGCTCAACCACAATCTCGAGACCGTCGCCCGGCTGCAGCGCGCCGTGCGCCCGTCGGCGGGGTATGCCCGGAGCCTGTCGGTCCTCGGTCGGGCGAAGGCCGCCGGTCTCACCACGAAGTCCGGGCTCATCCTCGGGATGGGGGAGCACTTCGAGGAGGTCGTGGGCGCGCTCGCCGACCTTCGTGCCGTCGGCGTCGACATCGTCACGCTCGGCCAGTACCTCCGCCCCACCCGGGCCCATCTGCCGGTGGCCCGCTGGTGGCACCCCGAGGAGTTCGACCAGCTCGCCGTCATCGGGCGCGACATGGGCTTCGCCCACGTGCAGGCATCCCCGCTGACCCGATCGAGCTACCACGCCCGCGCTGCGGCCGAGGCCGCCTCCGGACCCGTTGACCCTGCACCCGTCCGGTTCGTCGCAGCCTCGGCGGCCCGAGCCGGCACCGGGACGTGAGCATGGACGAAGCCACCTCTCCGGTGGCGGCCCGCCGCCTCCGACTCGAACTCGTCCGGTCGAGGATGCGCGAGTTGCAGGTCGACGCCCTGCTCCTGTCGCACGGCGCCGATCTTCCGTGGCTCACGGGCTATCGGGCCATGCCGCTCGAGCGACTGACGCTGCTCGTGCTTCCCGTCGACGACGAGCCGGTGCTCGTCGTCCCCGCCCTCGAGGCGCCACGGGTGCCCGATCCGGGCTGCGCCTTCCGGCTGCGGCCCTGGCTCGACACCGAGGATCCGCTCGACATGGCAGAGGAGCTGCTGCGCCATGTCCGCAGGGGCCGTCTCGGCATCTCGGACCGGGCGTGGGCGACCACCGTCCTGGGACTGCAGGAGCGGCTGCCCGAAGCAGCCTTTGTGACCGCGTCCACGGTCACCTCGCCGCTGCGAGCCGTCAAGGATGCCCACGAGATCAGGGCGCTACGCGCCGCGGCCCAAGCCGCCGACCGAGTCGCCGCCGCGCTGCAGGCGGGCGCCATCGAGCTCGTCGGCCGTACGGAGAAGGCGGTATCGGACGAGATCGCCGAGCGGCTCGTCGCCGAGGGGCACCACAAGGTGAACTTCGCCATCGTCGGCAGCGGGCCGAACGGCGCCAGTCCGCATCACGACGCCGGCGACCGGGTCATCGGCGCCGGTGATCTCGTCGTCTGCGACTTCGGCGGGGAGCTCGTCCTGCCCGGTGACGACAGCGGCTACTGCTCGGACATCACCCGCACCGTGGCCACCGGGCCGCTGTCGGGCGAGGCCGCCGACGCCTACGCGGTGCTGGCCGCGGCCCAGCAGGCCGGCGTCGCCGCCGCACGAGTCGGCGTGGCCGCCGAGGACGTCGATCGCGCCGCCCGCAAGGTCATCGAGGACGCCGGGCTCGGCGAGCGGTTCATCCACCGCACAGGGCACGGCATCGGTCTCGAGGAGCACGAGGATCCCTACCTGGTCGCAGGCAACACCGAGCCGCTCGTGGTCGGTCACGCGTTCTCCGTCGAACCCGGGATCTACTTCCCCGGGCGTTACGGGATGCGTCTCGAGGACATCGTCGTCGTCGGCCCCGACGGTCCGGAGCCGCTCAACACGGTCGACCATCAGCTCGTGGTGCTCGGGTAGAGCCGACGTGGACCTCGGCATCCGCGACCGTGTCGCGCTGGTGACCGCCGCGTCGGCCGGACTCGGCCGCGCCGCGGCGGACGCACTCGCCGCCGAGGGCGCACATGTCGTGATCAGCGCCCGTGGGGAGGAGCGTCTCCGGCGGGCGGAGGAGGAGCTGGCCGCGTCGGGGGCGCGGGTCCTGGCCGTCGCCGCCGACGCGACCGACAGCGGGACCCCGGCGCGCCTCGTGCAGGCAGCGGTCGACCACTTCGGCCGGCTCGACATCGTCGTCGCCAACAACGGCGGGCCGCCGGCCGGGCGAGCGCTCGAGATCAGCGACGAGCAGATCCGGGCCGCGGTGGAAGGCAATCTCCTCACGTCGGTCCGCCTCGTACGCGAAGCGGTCCCGCACATGCGGACCGGAGGATGGGGCCGCATCTGCTGCATCACGTCGTACTCGGTGGTGCAACCGATTCCCACCCTGGCGTTGTCGAACGTGGCCCGCACCGGTTTGCGGGCGTGGGCCAAGACCGCCGCCACCGACCTGGCGGCCGACGGGGCGGGCATCACACTGAACCTTGCGTGCCCCGGCTCCCACGCCACGCAGAGGATGATCGACCTGGGGGGCTCCGGTCCGATGGGCGATCCTGCGGATTTCGGGAAGGTCGTCGCGTTCCTGTGTTCCGAGCCGGCCAGGTTCGTGAACGGCGCCACCATCGTCGTGGACGGCGGCGCGACTATGGCTCTCTAACGCGCGCAGCAGCGGCTCTCGACATCGACTGACGCCGCTTCGAGCGCGCTCAGGCGACGAAGTACTTGGCCTGTGGGTGGTGGCAGATGATCGCCACCGTCGTCTGCTCGGGATGGAGCTGAAATCCCTCGCTCACCTCGACCCCGATCCGCCCACCCTCGAGCAGCTCCACCGCCTTGGCGTTGTCCTCCAGGTTGGGACACGCCGGGTAGCCCCAGGAGTAGCGGCCACCGCGGTACTGCTGACGGAAGAGACCGGTCAGAGTGGGGCCGTCCTCGGCTGCGAAGCCCCACTCCTCACGGATCCGGCGATGCCAGTACTCGGCCAGCGCTTCGGCCATCTCGACGCCGAGACCGTGGAGGTGCAGGTACTCCGTGTACCGGTTGTCGGCGAAGAGCCGTGCCGTCTCCCTCGACACTTCGGGTCCCATGGTGACGAGGTGGAATGCTGCGTAGTCCGCCTCACCCGACGACACCGGTCGGAAGAAGTCGGCGATGCACAGCCACGGCTCCTTCCGCTGGCGGGGGAAGGCGAACCGCATGCGCTCGCGGCGCCGGTCGTCGTCCTCCCAGATCACGAGGTCGTCCCCGTCGGCGTTGGCGGCGAAGAAGCCCCAGGCCACCTGGGGTACGAGCAGGTCCTTGGCCTTGGCCTTGTCGAGCTCGGCGCGCAGGACGGCGCTCACACGTTCCTTGAACTCGTCGTCGTTCTCGCCGCCCTCGGGGCGGTAGCCCCACTGGTTGCGGAAGAGCGCCGTCTTGTTGAGATAGCCGGCGATGTCGTCGAGGGAGATGCCCTTCGCCACTCTCGAGCCCACGAAGGGCGGAACGAAGACCGGGTTGTCGGTTACCACCTCGGGGGAGCGCTCGGGTGCGGGCCCGGCGTCCTCCACCGGGAGCTGGCTCTTGCGGGGAGGCAGGTTCCTCCCGCCGAGCACACGGCCGAAATCCGGGTCGTCCTCGCCGGACTTCTTGATCTCGACGAGGCGGTCCATCGTCCGGAGTCCCTCGAACGCGTCCTTGCCGTAGAACACCCGTCCCTCGTACACGCCGCGCAAGTCCCGCTCCACATAGGTGCGGGTCAGTGCCGCGCCGCCGAGGAGGACCGGCACGTGGGCCAGCCCGCGCTCGTTCAGCTCCTCGAGGTTCTCGCGCATGATGAGCGTGGACTTCACGAGGAGGCCGCTCATGCCGATGGCGTCGGCCTTGTGCTCCTCCGCCGCCTGGACCATCTCGCCGATGCCGACCTTGATCCCGAGGTTCACCACCTCGTAGCCGTTGTTCGTGAGGATGATGTCGACGAGGTTCTTCCCGATGTCGTGGACGTCACCCTTCACCGTCGCCAGCACGATGGTGCCCTTGCCGCCCTGATCCGACTTCTCCATCCTCGGCTCGAGGTAGGCGACGGCCGTCTTCATCGTCTCGGCCGACTGCAGCACGAAAGGCAGCTGCATCTCGCCGCTGGCGAAGAGTGCCCCGACGGTCTTCATTCCTGCCAGCAGGATGTCGTTGACGACGGCCAGTGGCGCGTGACCGGCCTGGAGTGCTTCCTCGAGGTCGCCTTCGAGGCCGTTGCGGTCGCCGTCGACTATCCGCTGCTCAAGACGCCGCTCGACAGGCCAGCCCGAGCGGTCCTCACTCGCCACCGACGACGCGGCGACGCCCTCGAACATGGCGAGGAGCTCCGCCAGGGGGTCGTAGCCCTCGGATCGGCGGTCGTAGATGAGGTCCAAACAGATCTTGCGGGCCGCCTCGTCGATCTTCGAGAGGGGGATGATGCGTGCCGCGTGGACGATGGCCGCGTCGAGTCCGGCTTCCACGCACTCGTGCAGGAACATCGAATTGAGGACGTGCCGCGCCGCGGGGGACAACCCGAACGACACATTGGACAAACCGACGATCGTGAACACGCCGGGAAGCTCCGTCTTGATCCGCCGGATCCCTTCGATGGTCTCGATGCCGTCGCGCCTGCTCTCCTCCATGCCGGTGGAGAGCGGGAGTACGAGCGGGTCGAACACGAGGTCCGAGGGTTCGAGCCCGTAGCGGCCGACGGCCACGTCGTGGATGGCCTGCGCCGCTCGCAGCTTCCACTCAGCGGTGCGCGCCTGACCTTCGGTGTCGATGCAGGTGCATACGACGGCTGCACCGAACTCGCGTGCGAGCGTCAGGAACCGGTCGAGCCTTCCGCCCGGTTCGTCACCTTCCTCGAGGTTGACCGAGTTCAAGATGCAGCGCCCACCGAGCCACTCGAGCGCGGCTTCGACGACGGGAGCCTCGGTGGAGTCGATCATGAGCGGCACGCTCGCCTGCGTGGCGAAGCGGCTGGCGACCTCGTGCATGTCGGAGACGCCGTCGGCGCCCGTGTAGTCGACGCACACGTCGAGGACGTGCGCCCCCTCCTTCACCTGGTCGCGGGCCATGGCTACGGTCGTGTCCCAGTCACCCGAAAGCATGGCCTCGCGGAACTTCTTCGAACCGTTCGCGTTCGTGCGCTCTCCGACCACCAGGAACGAGGTGTCCTGGTGCAGGGTCACTGGACTGTAGACCGACGACAGCGACGGCTCGAAGTCCGGCGTCCGCGGCGTCGGCGTCAGGTCCCGACACCGTTCGACGACGGCGCGAAGGTGCTCAGGCGTCGTGCCGCAACAGCCGCCGACGACGGACACGCCCAGTTCGGTGACGAAGCGAGACAGATGCTCGGCCAACTGATCCGGGGTCAGGTCGTAGTGCATGGCCCCGTCCACCACCGACGGCAGCCCGGCGTTGGGCAGCGTCGAGATGGGCAGCCGCGAGTGCTGACTCAGGTAGC
>DASRBM010000130.1:0-2529 GCA_035653635.1 Acidimicrobiales bacterium
GAGCCGCCCGTCGGCATCCGTGATGGTGGTGTCCACCACGATGACCGTCCGCCCGCGGTGCAGCGGCACCGACACCGCCTCGATCCGACCGCTGCGCACGCCGCGCAGGAAGTTGGTCTTCGACTCGACGGTCGTGGTGCCGCCGGCGCCCTCGGGAAGGTTCAGGAAGGCGCAGGCGGCGCCGGTGCTGTCGGCCAGGGCCATGAGCACGCCGCCGTGGAGCAGGCCTCCGGAGGTGCACAACCGCTCGGCCCAGTCGAGACGCGCCGTCACCCGCTCAGGGCCGACGTCGACGAATTCGATACCGAGGGTGGCGGCGAGCGGCATGAGCGCCTGCAGGTCGGCGGGGGCGGGGATGGTCATGACGTCAGCATGCCCGACGTCGCCGCCGCCCGGCCCCGCCGTCCCACGGCGACACCGCCACTGCGCTCCCCGAAGGCCTCACTTCAGCGGCTGGTGGGACACCCCCGGTGGTTGCCGCCCGGCGAACACGAAGCCGACGATGGCGGCCACGAGCGGCAGGCCCTCGACGAGGACGAGCAGGTTGACCCAGGGGACGTGCGCCAGTTCCGACAGGTTGTCGCCGTTGGCGTTCGACCGCAGGAAGGCCACCGCCGCCAGATAGGCACAGGCGATCCCCACCACGCCGCCGAGCACACCGAGGGCGGCGGCAATCGCCGCGGTGACGGCCCGGCGGGTGCGGCTGCTCGCGCCGGTGGCCGTCAGCGTGCGCAGGTCGCCCGCCGTCTCGCTGCGGATGAGCCCGAGCGTCATGGCCAGGATGGCGAGGGCGAGGAGGAGCCCCGCCACAGTGGCGACACCGAGGACCTCGGTGGAGGTGGGGGCGTCGGACTTCGTCTCGACGCTGAGCCCGTCGGTCGCCGCCAGCTGGCGGGCCTGGCTGATCTGCGCGGCGGTGACGGTGGTCGGCATCTGCAGCCACCATTCGGCCGTGGTCGTCTGGAGGTGGAATTCCTGCACGGCGTGCTCGGTGATGAGGGTGTTGGGCGCCGAGGTCCCCGACGGCAGGGCGGGGACGGTCTGGATGATCGGGTTGCGCAGGCACTGACAGGCCGGAATCCCCGGACCGCCCTGGCCGAGCTCGAGGACCATGTCCGACATGGTCGAGAGCTGACCCCGCATGGTGATGACATCGGCCCTCGGGTCGACCGCTGCGGCGGGCACGCCGAGTGCCCGAAGCAGCGCCGGGGTGGCCACGAAGACGGCACCGCTGAAGTTCCGGCCGGGCGCGTGACGCGTGAGCGTCGCCGGCGTGATCTCGAGCGGCACGAAGACCCGGGCGCCGAGGCCGCCGGCGATGTCCCCCGCCTCCGACTGCCAGGCGGCGATCTGGGAGGCGGAGGGGAGCCCGGGCGTCTGGATGACCTTCCGTTGTCCGTCCGGTCCGATCATGATCCCGGGACCGCCCGTCGACCAGTACGGGCCCTGCGGCGTCGACACGAGCATCTGGTTCGACGCCAGGTTGGATCCGACGTAGTCGAGCTGGTTCCCGTAGCGCGATGCGCCGACCACGCACACGAGGCCGGCCACGAGCACCGACAGCGTGATGGCGGCGAGCGCGGAGCCTGAGCGGGTCCGGAAGCGGGCCAGGTCACGAAGCGCCAGGCGCAGCGCCACCGGCGCGCGGGCGACGAGGTGGGCGTTGCCGACGAGCGACAGCGTGAACGGCGCCACGAGCACGGCGCCGACGGCGAGGGCGATGAACCCGATGGCGAGCTCCATGACCCCGCCGCCGCGACCACCCGACGCCCCGGCGAACCCGAGGAAGAGGAAGGCGAGGACGAGCGCGACGACCCCGGGCACGAAAGAGCGGTGGAGACGCGGCGGTGGAGCGGGACGGCCCGACAGCGCCGTCACCACCGGCACGCGGGCCATGGCCGCGGCCGGGCGCGAGGCGGCGGCGTAGGTGGTGACGAGGGCCAGCACCGCCGCGCCGGCGATGATCGGCCACGGCAGCTGCCAGACGCCGATGACGTGGTGGGCGGCGTGTTGCACCGACGGGCGGTAGGCGAGCCAGGCGGTGAGGCCGAGCACCGTCCCGAGCACGGCGCCGACGGCACCGACGACGAGCCCGTTCGTGCGCACGACCAGGCGCAGGTGGCGATCGGTGGCCCCGAGCGAGGCGAGCATGCCGATCGATCGCAGTCGGCGCTGGGCCAGCACGGTGAACCCGCCGACGGAGACGAGGCCGATGAGGAGCATGCCGAGCACCATCACCGTCACCGTGATGGTGGTGGGGTTGAAGCTCGACGACGGTCCCTGTCCCTGGCGCTGGACGCCTGCGCCGAGACTCGAGGCGCTGACCCCGGGCGGCAGGTCGAAGAGCGCGGCCACGTGGTCGGGACGGGCGACCTGCCCGGGGGACACGAGGGCGAACTGGTCGAGCAGTTCGAGCGGGTTCTGCACGATCCCGACCAGGCGGTAGGCCGACCCGCCGCTGTGCCAGAGGTCACCGATGTGCAGACTGAAATCGGCGGCCACCGCGCTCGTCATGGCCACCTCGCCGGC
>DASRBM010000131.1:0-5166 GCA_035653635.1 Acidimicrobiales bacterium
ACCGCCGGGTTGTTCGACGCACCGGTGTACTTGTGCGCCTGCACCACCTGCAGGTTGTTCAACTGCACGAACACGGCGGCGAAGCACAGCAGCATGAAGACGCCGAGCAGGCTGATGCGCCGCGACAGCGACCCCTTGTTCATGGCCGGTCGCCCACCGCGCGCTCGGCAGCACCCGACGAGATGAGGAACGGCCGTGCCACGCTGGCGAAAATAGCCGGGGTGGCGCGCGCTGTCGTATCAGGCCCGAAAAGGCCCGGGTTCCCCCGGAAAGGGCGCTTCGGCGCCCCCACTACACTTTCGGGCATGCGGCGGCACCTGTTCCTCCTCACCGGCGTGGCCGGCGCGCTCGTGCTGGCGGCGTGCGGGGCGGCGGTCCCACCCGCCGGCGTGCACCTGCGTTCCGGCTCGGCCACCACCGTCACCACCGGCGCTCCGGCGACCTCCGCGCCTCCCTCGGGGGCGACCGGCGGCAGCGCCACCACCACGGCCGGCCACGGGACTTCGGGGACCGGCGGCTCCGGCAACGGCAGTGGTCCAGGCGTATCGCCCGGCGCCACCCCGGGATCGACCGGTCCCGCCCCGGCGGCCGCCGGCACGTACCACTACGCCCAGTCGGGCAGCTTCACCGCCGCCGGCTCGACCCAGGCCATTCCGCCCCAGGGCACGATCGTGGTCGACGCCCCCACGGCGAACGGCCCCGGCAGTTACGGCCAGGTCTGGCACAGCTACGTCAACCCCAGCCAGCCGCCGTCGGACACCACCTTCGCCATCACCCCCGCCGGCATCTCGGTCGTCTCCGAGGTCATCCGTATGACCTACGGCGGCCAGACCCAGAGCTTCACGTGCACGTTCGCGTCGCCCATGACGATCGTGCAGTGGCCGCCGAAGGTGGGCTACCACTTCACCGGCAGCGCCAACTGCGGATCGTTCACCGTTTCCGCCAGCGGCAGCATCACCGGCACCCAGACGGCGTCGGTGGGCGGGTCGTCGGTGTCGACCTACGTGGTGACGACGAACATCACCACGTCGGGTCAGGTGGCGTCGACGGGGACGGAGACCGACTGGTTCGACCCGGCTCTCGGACTCGACGTCCACCAGGCGACGAATCAGAAGGGCAGCTTCGGCCCCTTCAGCTTCCAGTCACAGGCGACGCGGGATCTGACGTCGACGCGTCCGAGCTGAGCCGCCTGCCCGCCGAGCGGGAGAACAGCACCATGCGGTCGCGCCCACCCTCTTTGGCCGCGTAGGCAGCGGCGTCGGCCTCGGCCAGTAGATCCGACACCGTGCTCGTCGGCCGCACCGGGGCGATGCCGACGCTGGCGCTGATGCGGACCGTCCCCGTGCCCTCACCACCGATCTCGAAGGGGGCGCGCAGGGCCTGGAGCACGCGCTCGGCCGCGCGCTCGGGCTGGAAGTCGGGCGCCTCGCCCTCGATGAGGGCGCAGAACTCGTCGCCGCCGAGCCGGCCGACCGAGTCGCTCGTGCGCAGGGTGAGGCGCAGGCGGCCGGCCACCGCCCGCAGCAGGGCGTCGCCGCTCGCATGCCCGAGGCTGTCGTTCACCGCCTTGAACCCGTCCAGGTCGATGAAGAGCACCGCCGCCGGGGTCCGATTGCGCCGGGCCCGGGCGAGCAGATGCTCCATGCGGTCGAGCAGCAGTGTGCGGTTCGGGAGCCCGGTCAGCGCGTCGTGCAACGACGCGTGACGGACCTGCTCGTGTACCTGGGCGTTGCGCAGGCCGGAGGCGGCCTGGGCCACGAGGCGGGCGAAGCGGGCCCGGGAGCCGGTGTCGAGCCGGAGCCGCTCGGGGTCGCGGTCGACCGAGGCCGTGACGATGCCGACGAGCTCGCCGTCGCACACGATCGGCGTCGACAGACAGGCGACCGCGCCCAGGTCGAACAGGCAGCGCTCCACCGGTGCCTCGTCGTCGCCGCCGGTGGAGAAGACGGGCTCGGCCGGCTTCGTCTCGTCGAAGATGGTGACGACGGTGGAGGCGAGCATCCGCGACACGTCGGGATCGAACCCCTCCACACCGGCCATGCGGCCGATGGGCAGGTCGGGATGACGTACGACCACGACGACGTGGTCGCAGTCGAGGAGATCGGACGTGGCGGCCGCCACCAGCTCGGCGGCGTCCTCGGCCGTCTCGGCGTCGGCCAGGTCGGCCGACAGGCGCAGGAGGCGTTCGGCCGTGGCCACCTCGCGCCGCGCCTCGGACAGCTGGGTCGCCGTCTCGACGGTGCCGGCCGCCAGTTCGGCGTAGGTGCGCAGCACGTCGTCCTGCCCCGGCGGCGGGTTGACGCCCCGGCGCACCACGGCCAGGTGCCCGTAGCGGCGGGTCGCCGTCGCCACCGGCACCACGCCGGCCATGGCGGGCGCGGTGTCCCCATCGTCGGTCGGCGCCTGCACGGCGGCGGCGAGGGCCTCGGCCTTCTCGACGTCGAGGCCGCTCGCGTAGTACGGGCGGGCCGGCGCGAGCTCCGGATCGAGAGCGAGGACCACCCCGATGGCATGGGTGGCACCGCGGGCCGACTCCACGATCTGCTCGAGCGTCTCGTCCACGTCGCGGCCGGCCACGAACCGGCCCACCGCGGTTAGCAGCTCCGACATCCGGGCCATCTGGGCCCGGTGGCGCAGCGACAGGTACTCGCCGTGGTGGGGGGTGTGCTCCTCCTCCCACGCCACCTCGAACAGGCAGCGCTCGGCGCCGCGGCAGCTGCAGGCGCGCTCGCGCACGGTCGCGTCGCCGTGGCCGAACAACCGGGGCAGGACCTGCAGCATCCCCTGCATGAGCCCGCACAGCGCGGTGAAGGGCTGCAGCCCACCGCGCAGGCGGGTCGTCACCGACCAGTGACCGGCGCCCCGGCGGCGGACGCCGATCTCCAAGGCCGGCAGGAACATCTGCGACACCGACGGCAGCTCCTGGAGCAACCCGTCGGCCGAGCCCATGCCGTGGAGGAGCTCGGCATAAGGGACGAGCTCGTCCGCCGTGAGCGGCAGCTTGGACCCGAGTGCAGCCAGGGCGTCGGTGCCGCCCACGGCCATTGCCGCCCGTTCGACCACGGCGCGGAACTGACCGTACGAGCTGAAGCCGCCGCCGCGCAGGTCGCGGACCTTGCGGTCGTCTCCGGCTGCGGCGAGGAGGGCGGACGGGGTCATGCCGGCGGCGTGCTCCACGTACCACAGCACCAGGAGCACGACGGCGTCGGAGAAATCCTCGGATCCGGCGTGCAGGGCGTTGCCCTGGAGCAGAGGAGACGAACCCCGCGTGGTCGTCATGTCGGATCCTTCTTCACGGCGAGTGCCACGCAGTGCTGGAAGCACAGCGCGGTCGAACGAGCGGAGTTCGCACGACCGAACGCCTGTCCAGAACGCTACGAGCTGCCCAACGGGAAGTCAACGACCGTTGCCCGCCGCCGCCGTGCTCCGCGTGCGACCGGCGCCCGCGTCAGGCGAAGCCGACGGCGAGTCCGGGTGCCGCGAGGGCCTTGGCCGCGCCGCGCAGCACTTCGGCGGCCTCGGCGTCACCGGCACGCGCCCGGGCGCGCACGGCGAGGAGCTCGGCCATCCCGCTCACCGTCGGCGGCATGGGGGGTGGCTCGGTACCGCCCATGCCTGCTTCGTAGGCGAGAGCGGCGGCCACCGCCGCGCCCGGCCGGCCGTGCAGGACGCGGGCGGCTTCGGCCCCGCGGGTGATCCATTCCTGGGCGTCGCCGCTGTGGCCGCCGAGCAGCAGGGCGAGCGCGAACACGAGACCGCCGACGTCGGCCATCGGACCTTCGACGATGGACGGACCGGTGAGCGCGCGGCGGGCGAGCACCTCGTCCACCCGTCCGGCGAGGAGCATCTCGATGTCGATGACGAGCCCCGCCATGGAGATCACCGGATCGAGGGAGTCCTCGGGCGGGTACGGCGGCGCCGCCTCGCGTTCCCCGCCGGCCACCGCCACGGAGAAGCTCGTGGCCCACGCCAGCCACGGGTCGGGCAGGTTGGCGCGGGCCACGGTGCGCTGCAGGGTGGCCACGTGGGCGACGGCTTCGTCGAGGCGGCCGGTCAGGCGGGCCATGAGGGCGAGGAGGCTCAGGCCGTGGACGGCGAGGTCGGGCGCGCCGAGCTCCATCGCCAGTCCGGCCAGCTGTGTGGCGAAGCCCTCGGCCTGGGCGGTGTCCGCCGCCGTGCCCCCGAAGCACTGGAAGAAGTGCTTCCAGGTGAGGGTGAGCAGCGTCGTCATCTGCCGGTTGCGGTCGCCGGTCTCGGAGGCGAAGCGCAGCGCGTCGTCGAGCCAGGTGTCGACGCGGGGATCCCCGGGACGCACCAGGCAGAGGAAGGACGAGGCGGCCACCGCTCCGGCGTTGTCGCCGAGCTGCTGGAACAGCGACAGGCCCTGGTCGAGGGCGCGAGCCGATTCCTCCATCTGGCTGACGTTGAAGTGGGCCACGCCGGCGTTGGCGTAGGCCCACGCCTCCTTCGACGTGTTGCCGAGCTCGTGCCAGCGCTCGGCTGCGTCGTAGAAGCGGGGGAGCGCGCCGATCGGATCGCGGAACATGTCGACGGTGGCCGCCGTGTGGTCGCGCTCGGCCGCCTGCGCCGGATCGGCGGGATCGTCGGGGATGAGGGCGAGGGTGGCCAGTGCCTCGTCCTCCTTGTTGCACGCGCCCTGCAGACGGGCCAGCTCGACGAGGGAGGCGGGCCGGCGCAGGCCGAGCGCCACCGCCTTCTCGAGGGTCACCATGGCGTCGGTGTTGCGCGACGAACGGAGCAGGCTCATGGCCTGCTCGGCGAGGGCCGCGGCCGCGGCGGCGGCGAGGGCGGGGTCGTCGGGCTCGTACTGGGCGGCGCGCTCCAGATGCCGCACCCGGTCCTCGGGCCGGCGCACGGCGGCGGCCGCCCGGCGGTGCAGCTCGCCGCGTGCGGTACGCGGCAGCATGTCGTAGGCGACCTCGCCGAGGAGCGGGTCGGCCGGTTCGTAGCGCTCCCCGGCCGTCCGGCGCAGCAGCCCGGCGTCGACGAGCGAGCCTAGCGCGCCGGCCACGTCGCGCTCGCCCAGCGCGGCGAGCTCCTCGGCGCTCGCCTCGCCGAGCAGGGCCGCGTGCTGGAGCACGAGCTTCTGGGCGCGCTCGAGGGCATCGAGACGGGCGGCCAGCAGCGCCTGCAGGGTGGCGGGGA
>DASRBM010000132.1:0-2354 GCA_035653635.1 Acidimicrobiales bacterium
GACCTCGAAGGCACCCCTCAGGGGGAAGTCGCTCTACCAGGGCTCGGAAGCGTGATGGGATTCGCGGGCCGGCGGGCGCACCGCCAGACGTTCTTCCACTACACGAGCTTCAATACGCCGGGGACGGTCTTCCGTTACGTCCTCGACTCGGGCTCGGTCGAGGTCTTCCGCCAGCCTTCTCTCCGGTTCGATCCCGGCGAGTTCGAGACCGAGCAGATCTTCTGCACCAGCAAGGACGGAACGAAGGTGCCCATCTTCGTCTCGGGCCGCCGGGGCGCGTCGAGAACAGGGTCGACCCCGACGATCCTCTACGGCTACGGCGGCTTCCGGATCTCGATGACCCCGGGGTTCTCGGTCGGGTCCCTCGCCTGGATGGAGGCGGGCGGGATCTGGGCGGTGGCCTGCATCAGGGGTGGCGGAGAGTACGGAAGCGATTGGCACCTGGCCGGCGCCAAGCGCAACCGTCAGAACGTCTTCGACGATTTCATGGCTGCCGCCGAGCAGCTGGTGGACTCGGGGTACACGTCTCCGGCCAACCTCGGCATCATGGGGGGTAGCAACGGCGGCCTGCTGGTCGGGGCGTGCATCACGCAGCGACCCGAGCTGTTCGGAGCCGCCCACGCCGCGGTTGGCGTACTGGACATGCTGCGCTTCCACCACTTCACGGTCGGGTGGGGCTGGATCTCCGACTACGGGTCACCCGATGACCCCGAAGATTTCCGCGTGCTCTACTCGTACTCCCCGCTGCACCGACTCGTGGAGGGCCGGTCCTACCCGGCCACGATCATCACCACCGGTGACCACGACGACCGGGTATGGCCGGGACACAGTCTCAAGTTCGCCGCCGCCCTGCAGCGGGCTCAGGGCGGAGCCGCGCCAGTGCTCTTGCGGGTCGAAGCGCTAGCCGGGCACGGGATGGGCAAGCCCACCTGGATGACCATCGAGGAGTTGGCCGACGTGAGGGCCTTCCTGGCCGATCGCCTCGGGCTGGCGGTCGGCGCGGACGGCTGATGGTCGGCCGGGAGCCGCCAATGGGCCCCGACCGGGTCGGCACCGTCGTGTTCCGTCGCTTCTGGATCGAGGTTGGCGCGACGACTCAGTAGAGTTACACGAGTGTGTTTCTCGCCCCAGGGTGATCTGATCGGCGGGGCGGTCGTGGCCGGCATCGGGATCGACGCCTTCAGGCACACTGTCGGGCGCAGCAGCCATCTGGTCCTGGCCGGCCTCCCGCTGCTCCTCGGAGCCCACCAGATCGACGAATCCTTGGTCTGGTGGAGCCTCCAGGGTCACCTGTCGGCGGCAGTCGGCCGCACAGCCATGTGGATCTACCTCGTCGTCGCGCTCCTGGTCGTTCCTGTGCTGGTACCGCTGGCGATCCTGCGGCTGGAACCGACCCGACGCCGCCGGTGGATGGTCGTGCCATTCGTCCTGCTCGGACTCGGCGTGGCCGGGGTGCTCTTCGAGGCCATGGTGCGCGGTCCGGTCACGGTGAAGATGGGGTCGCACCACCTCGCGTACAGCATCGGGCTACACCACGGGATCGTGATCGTGGGTCTGTACATCGTGGCCACCTGCGGGGCGTTACTGCTGTCGTCCTATCAGCACATAGTCGTCTTCGGATTGGCCAACCTGGCCGCCGTGGTCGTTCTGGCCCGGCTCACCGCCGACGGATTCGCGTCGCTTTGGTGCTTCTACGCCGCCGTTGCGAGCGGCGCGATCTGGTTACACATGCGCATTGCCAGGAGCCATCGCGCCCGCCCCTACGCCCTCACCTGACCCAATGGCTGGCGACCTTCCGGCGCTCACGGTCCCGGACCTGTCCGGGTGGACGCACTGGCTCGAGAAGAATCACGCCCGATCCAGTCGCGTCTGGCTCACGCTCGCGAAGAAGGGTGCATCGGAACCGACCACCTTGAGCTACGACGAGGCGCTGGGCGAGGCGCTGTGTTACGGATGGATCGACGGGCGGCTGCGCGGGGGCGACGACCGAATGTTTCGCAGGACCTTCACTCCTCGAAGACCGGGGAGCGTCTGGTCGAAACGCAACGTCACGATCGCGACCATGCTCATCGAACAAGGAAGGATGCGACCTTCCGGTCTCGCAGCCGTGTCCCGGGCCAAGGCCGACGGCACGTGGGACGCTGCCTACGACGGCCAGGCCACGATCGAGGTGCCGGCCGACCTTGCGGCCGCGCTCGCTCGCGATCCTGCCGCGAAGGCCATGTTCGACACGCTGGACGCCGCAAACCGGTACGCCATCCTCTACCGGGTGACCACGGCCAAGCGCCCCGACACCCGGCGCCGCCGCGTCGAGCAGTTCACGGCCATGCTTGCCCGCGGCGAAACGCCTCACC
>DASRBM010000133.1:0-6486 GCA_035653635.1 Acidimicrobiales bacterium
CGCCCTCTTGGAGGACGATGTTCATGCCGGTCGGGATGCCGGCCACCACGTTGGCGAAGATCAGGATCGACATGCCGTTGCCCACCCCGCGCTGGGTGATGAGCTCGGCCAGCCACATGACGAAGGCGGTGCCGGCCGTGAGGGTCAGCACGATGAAGATCGCCTTCCAGATGGTGAAGTTCGGGATGAGGTCGATGCTCGTGCTCGTCCCGAGCAGGCCACCGGCGTTGTTGTGGAAGACGTAGACGAGGCCCGACGACTGCAGCAGGGCCAGGCCGATGGTCAGGTACCGGGTGGTCTGGGTGATCTTCTTCTGCCCCACCGCTCCCTGGTCACGCCACTCCTCGAGCTTCGGGATCACCGTGGAGAGGAGCTGGATGATGATGGAGCTCGTGATGTAGGGCATGATCCCGAGCCCGAAGATGGCCATCCGGAGAAGGCCACCGCCGGAGAACAGGTTGAGGAACCCGAGGATCCCCGCCTGCTTGGCCGCCGTCTCGAGCGCCTGGACCTGCTTGATCGAGATGTAGGGGCAGATGACGTTGGCCCCGAGCTGGTACAGCCCGATCACGAACAGGGTGAAGACGACCTTGTTGCGGAGGTCGGGAACCTTGAAGATGTTCTTGAGGCTCGAGAGCAACGCCCCTCCCACAGGCTGCCAACCGCCGCCGGACCGCTCCGGTCGCCCGGAGCTGAAAGGCTAGCGGTTGGTCAGCGCGTTCCCCTTCGCAGGGGGGCGTCCGTGACCGAAGGGCAGGGGCAGGATCTCGACGCTGCCGCCCGCCGCCTCGATGGCGCTGCGAGCCGACGCGGAGAGCGCGTGGACCTGGACGCGCAGCGCCCGGTGGATCTCGCCGCGTCCGAGCACCTTGACGAGGGCACCCTTGCGCACGAGCCCGGCGGCCACGAGGGAGTCCGGGGTCACCGAGTCGCCGGCGCCGGCCTCGGCCGAAAGGGCGTCGAGGGTGTCGAGGTTCACCACGGCGTAGGACACGCGGAAGGGGTTGCGGAAGCCCTTCAGCTTCGGGATGCGCTGGGCCAGCGGGAGCTGGCCTCCCTCGAACCCGATGGGGATGGTGTCGCGGGCGCCCTGGCCCTTCGTACCCCGGCCGGCGGTCTTGCCGCCCTTGCCGGCGATGCCGCGGCCGACCCGGCGCCGGGCCCGGTTGGCCCCGGCCGGCGGACGGAGGTCGTGGAGCTTCATCGCGGTGGTTCCTTCCCTTACTTCTCGGTTAGTTGCCGGCGGCTTGCTTGTGGGCGGTCCGGTGCTCGGCCCGGGCCCGGTCCACCTGCTGGCGGTCGGCGGCGGCCTCGGCCTCGGTGGCCGGCTCCGCCTCCACGAGGTGGGGGACGCGCGCCAGCATGCCGCGGATCTCGGGGCGGTCGGGCAGGACCCGGGTGCGGCCCACGCCGCGCAGCCCGAGCGCCCGCAGGGTGCCGCGGTGCTTGGGCTTCGTCCCGATGGTGGAGCGGACCTGGGTCACCTTCAGGTGGTCGCTCACGTGCCCACCTCCTGGAACAGGTCGGCGGCGCGCTGGCGCTCGCGGTAGGCGCGCAGCACCCCGCGGGGCACGAGCTCGTCGGCCGGACGGCCGCGCAGACGGGCGACCTCCTCGGGCCGGCGCAGCTCCTTCAGCCCGGCGATGGTGGCATGGGCCACGTTGATGCCGTTGGAGGAGCCGAGCGACTTGCACAGGATGTCGTGGATGCCGGCCATCTCCAGGATGGCCCGGGCGGCGCCGCCGGCGATGACCCCGGTACCGGGGGCGGCCGGCTTGAGCAGCACCCGGCCGGCACCGGCCTCGCCGATGATCGGGTGGGTGATGGTGGTGCCGGCGAGGGGCACGTCGAACATGTTCTTGCGCGCCTCCTCGATGCCCTTCTGCACCGCGAGGCCCGCTTCCTTGGCCTTGCCGTAGCCGAGGCCGACACGGCCGTTGCCGTCGCCGACCACCATGAGGGCGGTGAAGGAGAACCGGCGGCCGCCCTTCACGACCTTGGCCACCCGGTTGACCCGGATGGTCCGCTCCTCGAATTGGCCTTCGAGCATCAGAACTCCAGTCCTGCTTGACGGGCCGCGTCGGCGAGCGCGGCGACACGGCCGTGGTAGCGGTTGCCGCCCCGGTCGAAGACCACCTGGGTGACACCGGCCGCCTTGGCCCGCTCGGCCACCAGGCGCCCGACCGACTGGGCGGCGGCGACGTTGCCACCCGAGCCCGAGCGCAGCGACGCCTCGACGGTGGCGGCGGCGGCGAGGGTGCGCCCCGTGGTGTCGTCGATGACCTGGGCCGAGATGTGGCGGGCGGAGCGGAACACGGCCAGGCGGGGACGCTCGGACGTGCCGTTGATCTGCTTGCGGACGCGGGCGTGACGCCGGATGCGCAGCGCCCGCTTCTTCGATGCGGTGAGGGTCATGGCTACTTGGCCGCCTTACCGGCCTTGCGCAGCACGCGCTCGCCGGCGTAGCGCACGCCCTTGCCCTTGTAGGGCTCGGGCTTGCGGATCTTGCGGATGTCGGCTGCGACCTGGCCCACCTTCTCCTTGTCGATGCCCTTCACCACGATGCGGGTGGGGATCGGCACCTCGAAGGTGACGCCCTCGGGGGCGTTCACCACGACGGGGTGGGAGAAGCCGAGGGCGAGCTCGAGCGCGTTCGTGCCCCGGGCCTGGGCCCGGTAGCCGACGCCGACGATCTCGAGCTCCTTGGTGAAGCCGGCCGTCACGCCGGTGACCATGTTGGCCACGAGCGAACGGGTGAGCCCGTGCAGGGCCCGGTTGTGGCGCTCGTCGTCGGGACGCTCGACGACGAGCGTCGAGTCCTCCTGGCGCACGGCGATGGCGCCCGGGAGCGTGCGCGAAAGGCTGCCCTGGGGGCCGGACACGGTGATGTTCCGCTCCGCCAACTGCACGTTCACCCCGCTCGGGATGGCGATGGGTGCTCGGCCGATACGCGACATGCTCGGGTCACCTCCTCAATTCGGTCGTCGTCGGTCGGGGGAAAAGGTCACCAGACATAACAGAGGACCTCGCCGCCCACGCGCTTCTTGCGCGCCTCGCGGTCGGTCATGAGCCCCTGGCTGGTGGACAGGACGGCTACCCCCATGCCGCCGAGCACGCGGGGCATGCGGTCGGCCTGGGCGTAGATGCGCAGGCCCGGCTTGGAGATGCGCCGCAGGCCGGCGATGGTCCGGGCCCGGTCCGGGGAGTACTTGAGCTTGATCTCGAGCACGTTCCCGGGTCCCTTGGTGCTGGGGCTGACGGAGAAGCCGGCGATGTAGCCCTCGCGCTCGAGGAGCCGGGCCAGGTTCTCCTTCAACTTGGAGCTCGGCATGCGCGTCGTGTCGTGCATCGCCGTGTTGGCGTTGCGGATACGGGTGAGCATGTCGGCGATCGGGTCGGTCATGGTCATGCGCGCATCACCCCCCTCACCAGCTCGCCTTGGTGACGCCGGGGATCTCCCCGGCGTGCACCATGACCCTGAGGCAGATGCGGCAGAGCCCGAACTTGCGGTACACGGAGTGCGGCCGCCCGCACCGGCGGCAGCGCGTGTAGGCGCGCACCTTGAACTTCGGGGTCCGCTGCTGCTTCTCGATGAGTGCCTTCTTGGCCATGGTGCTAGACGTTCTCCTGCCTGAACGGGAAACCGAAGGCGGCGAGGAAGGCCTTGCCCTCCGCGTCGTTGCGGGCTGTGGTGCAGATGGTGATGTCCATGCCGCGTGTCGTGTCGATGCGGTCGTAGTCGATCTCGGGGAAGATCAGCTGCTCGGTGACGCCGAAGGTGTAGTTGCCCCGACCGTCGAACGAGTTCGCCGGCAGCCCCCGGAAGTCACGGATGCGGGGGATGGCGAGCGACACCAGGCGGTCGAAGAACTCCCAGGCCCGGTCGCCCCGCATCGTCACCTTGACCCCGATGGGCATGCCCTCGCGGAGCTTGAAGCTGGCGATCGACTTGCGGGCCCGGGTGACGACCGGCTTCTGCCCAGTGATCGTCTCCAGGTCGCGCAGGGCGCCCTCGATGAGCGACTGCTGCTGGGTGGCCCGGCCGACGCCCATGTTCACCACGATCTTCTCGAGGCGCGGCACCTCCATGATGTTGCGCAGACCGAGCTGGTCCTTGAGCGCGGCGCGCACCTCGGCGTCGTAGCGCTGCTTCAGGCGCGGGCGGGTCGTCGTGGCGGTGGTGCTCACAGGTCACCTCCGCACTTCTTGCACACCCGCAGCTTGCGGCCCTGCTCGTCGACCCGGTAGCCGACCCGGGTGGCGCCGCACGAGCCGCACACGACGGCCACGGCCGACACCGGCAGCGGCATGTCCTTGTCGATGATGCCGCCCTGCATGGTGGCGCCGCGGGGACGGGTGTGGCGCTTGGCCATGTTGGCCCCCTCCACCACGACCTTCCCTTCCTTCGGCAGGGCGCGCATGACCTGGCCCCGCTTGCCGCGGTGCTTGCCAGAGAGCACTTCCACCGTGTCACCCTTGTGCACTCGCATCACAACACCTCCGGTGCGAGGGAGACGATCCTCATGAACTTCTTGTCCCGCAGCTCGCGGCCCACGGGGCCGAAGATGCGGGTGCCGCGGGGCTGCTGCTGGTCGTTGATGAGCACCGCCGCGTTCTCGTCGAACTTGATGTAGCTGCCGTCGGGCCGGCGCCGCTCCTTGGCGGTGCGCACGACCACGCACTTCACGACCTCGCCCTTCTTGACGCCGGCCCCGGGGATGGCGTCCTTGACGGTGGCCACGAAGACGTCGCCGATGCCGGCGTAGCGCCGGCGCGAACCGCCGAGCACCTTGATGCACAGCACCTCGCGTGCGCCGGAGTTGTCGGCCACCTTCAGGCGCGACTCCTGCTGGATCATCGGGCACGCTCCACGACCTCGGTCACGCGCCAGCGCTTGGTCTTCGACAGCGGCCGCGTCTCCATGACCCGGACCCGGTCGCCCACCTTGGCGTCGTTCGCCTCGTCGTGGGCGTACAGCTTGGTGGTGCGCTGCACGGTCTTTCCGTAGCGGGCGTGGCGGACGCGCTCGACCACGGCGACCACCACGGTCGACTGCATCTTGTCGGACACGACGAGCCCCTCCCGCACCTTGCGGGTGGCACGCTCGCTGCCGGTGGCCTGCTCTTCGGCCATCACGCTTCCTCCTCGTCGGCCCGGCCCGTGTCGTCGTCGTCCACGGTCAGGTCTTCGTCCTCGTCGGCCACGTCTTCGACCGGCTCCTCGGCCTTGCGGCGCTGGCGCGGCGGCCGGGGCGGGGCGGCGACCACCACCGGGCCGGCGGGGCGGCCCTCGGCGTAGGCGATCTCCCGGTCGCGCAGGATCGACAGCACCCGGGCCACGTCCTTCTTCACCTGCTTCAGGCGGGCCGAGTTGTCGAGCTGGCCGGTGGCCAGCTGGAACCGGAGGTTGAGCAGCTCCCGGCGGTACTCCCCGAGACGCGTCTCGAGCTCCTCGTCCTCGAGCTCGCGCAGTTCGACGGCAGTCGGCATCGCTACACCTCCACCTCGGCCGCACCGTGGGAGCCGGGGCGCACCACGAACTTGGCCTTGAACGGCAGCTTCTGGATGGCCCGTTCCATGGCGGCACGGGCGAGGTCCTTGTCCACGCCGGCCAGCTCGAAGAGGATGCGGCCGGGACGGACCACGGCGACCCAGTGCTCGGGGTTGCCCTTGCCCGAGCCCATGCGGGTCTCGGCCGGCTTCTGGGTGACCGGCTTGTCGGGGAACACGCGGATCCACACCTTGCCGCCACGGCGGACGTGGCGGGTCATGGCGATTCGGGCGGCCTCGATCTGCCGCTGGGTGAGCCAGCCCGGCTCGAGCGCCTGGATGCCGAAGTCGCCGAAGTTGACCGACGTGCCGCCCTTCGACATGCCGGTGGTCCGCCCGCGGTGCTGATTGCGGTGCTTGACCTTGCGGGGCATGAGCATCAGTCGGTCTCCTTGCGGAAGTGCGGCGTCTCGTGGTGCTCGACGCGCGTCCGACGCTCGATCTCCTCCTCCTCGGCGAGGAGGCGCTCCAGGTCGTCGGGTGCGCCGTCGGTCGGCGCGCCACCCGGCAACGGCGGCGGCGGGGTGTCCTCGTCGGTGCCCTCGGTCGGCGTGGCGGCCGCGGCGCTGCCCGGCTCGCCCTGCTCGGCCCGGCGGCGACCGCCGCCGGCGGTGACGAGGCGACGGGGACGGGACTGGCCCGACGTCTCGCCGGCGGCCATGGCCGCCTCGCGCGAGATCTTGTCCTCGGACGAGAGCTTGTAGGGGAGGATGTCGCCCTTGTAGATCCAGACCTTCACGCCGATGCGGCCGAAGGTGGTGCGCGCCTCGCGGAAGCCGTAGTCGATGTCGGCCCGCAGCGTGTGCAGCGGCACCCGGCCCTCGCGGTAGCCCTCCTTGCGGGCCATCTCCGAACCGCCCAGGCGGCCCGAGCACTGCACCCGCACACCGAGCGCGCCGGCCTTCGTCACCGTCTGCATGGCCCGCTTCATGGCCCG
>DASRBM010000134.1:0-3592 GCA_035653635.1 Acidimicrobiales bacterium
GCTCCGGACCGAGGCGCTCTCGACCGAACGGGCGAACCGCCTGCACCCGACCGATGCCGCGCGTCCGTCGCGGGTGGAGCAGCTGCTCGGCGACGAGGAGGGCCCGGTCGTGGCGGTGACGGACTACATCCGGGCCGTGCCCGACCAGATCGCCAGGTGGGTCCCGCGGCCGTACGTGTCGCTCGGCACCGACGGCTTCGGGCGTTCGGACACCCGCCAGGCGCTCCGGCGCTTCTTCGAGGTGGACGCCGCCCACGTCGTGGTGGCCGTATTGGCGGCACTGGCGCAAGCGGGGGAAGGCAAGCCCGAGGACGTGGAGCGGGCCATCGCCCACTACGGCATCGAAACCGGTGCAGCCGATCCCTGGCTGACCGACTGACGAACCCGGCCGCACCGGGCCACGGCCGCCACCCAAGCTCGCCCTTCCGGTCGGAGCAGGTGCCGGGCGTCACAGAACGGCGAGCAGCATCTCCTGGGCGACCGACACGCACACCCTTCCTGATTCGTCGCGCATGACCCCGCGCAACGTGCCGCGGCCACCGGCGTTCACGAGGGCCTGCACGTCGTAGGAGAGCCATTCGTCGGCCCGGACCGGGCGATGGAACCAGACCGCATGATCGAGACTGACCATGCCGGTCGTGTCCTCGACGAGGTTGAGCGGCCGGCCGCCGACACCGGTCCAGTCGGTGGCCACGCCGAGCAGGCCGAGATGAAGGACGCGGTCGTCGGGCAACAGTGAGTCCACCCGGAACCAGTGGCGGTGCGTGGACTCGCGCGTCCCGTCGGCACGTGCCTCTGTCGGCCCGATCCGGCAGACCTCCCACGGCGGCAGCCCCGGTTCGGCCGCCGTCGGATCGAGCGCAGGGAACGGCGCCGCCGAGGGGAGATCGTAGAGGTAGCCGTCCGCGTCGCCGGTGATCGAGTAGAGCATCTCGAAGACGGGCTTGCCGGACTGGCTGGCGCACAGGCGCCGGGTGGCGAATGCGCGTCCGCTCTTCACCTCGGTGACGGTGTACGACACCGGAATCGAGGCGGCCACGGGCCGCAGGAAGTAGCCGTGCATCGAATGCACGCGGAGGGGTGCGGCCGCTCCCTTCGCCGCGACGGCGAGCGCCTGGCCGACGACGAAACCCCCGAAGAGATAGTCGCCCTCGAACCAGGGCGCTGCCTCTCCCTCGAAGCCGTCCTCGGTGGGACGCACGTCGAGGTACGCGAGGATCTCGTCGAGGCCGGCTACCGCGAGCCCCTCCGCTCGTTCCTTCTCCGCCTCGGTCATCCCCGCCTCCGCCGTCTCCGCGCCCGCGAGTTCCGCGTCCGCCAGGAGATAGAAGCTTAGGAGAGCGGTACCGAGCCGAAGATAGGCTCGTCGCCATGGCGAGCGCGCACCTCCGTCTGTCGCAGGATCCCGAAGCCGACAGGCTGCTCTCGGACAGCCCGCTCGCCCTTCTGGTGGGGATGGTTCTCGACCAGCAGGTGCCCCTCGAGTGGGCGTTCGCGTCGCCGCTCGAGCTCACCAGGCGTCTCGGACGCAAGCTCGACGCCAAGGACCTGGCGTCGATGGATCCGACCGCGCTCGCTGCGGTCTTCTCCGAGCGCCCCGCCCTGCACCGGTATCCGGGATCGATGGCTCAGCGGGTGCACGATCTCGCGGGCGCCCTCGTCGCCGAGTACGGCGGTAGAGCCGACAACGTGTGGAAGGCCGTGCAGTCGGGAGAAGAACTCTTCACGCGGATCCGGAGCCTCCCGGGATTCGGCGAGCAGAAGGCCAGGATCTTCGTGGCACTGCTCGGAAAGCAGCTGGGCGTGCAACCGGAAGGGTGGCAAGCGGTGAGCGCACCGTACAGCGACGCCGGCACCTTCCGGTCGGTCGCAGACATCGTCGACGAGCAGAGTCTCGCGAAAGTGCGCGACTTCAAGGCGCAGATGAAGGCAGCCGCCAAGAAGGCCGGGGCTGCGACCACGAAAGCCGGCGCCGGCACCACGAAAGCCGGCGCTGCCGCGAAGACCCACACTGCCACGACGACGAAGAGCGGCGCCGCAGCGCCCAAGAAGACCGGGGCCGGCGCGGCAAAGAAGAACGGGGCCGGGGCGGCAAAGAAGACCGGGTCCGGGGCGACAAAGAAGACGGCGGGCCGCGGCGCACGGACTGGCAAGGCGGCATCCGCCCGATGAGCGGAGGCGGCGCGGGTGCGCCGCAGGACGACGAGCGGTTACCGGTGCAGCACGACGACCAGAGCGCAAGAGCGGCCCTGATCGGGAACCGTCGCCTGTACCTGTGCACATCGGACCGGCCCGACCTGGAGCGATTCCTCGAAGCCTGTCTGGCGAACGGGGTGGATCTCGTGCAGCTGCGCGACAAGCAGCTCGAGGCCCGCGGTGTGATGCGAGCCGCGTCGCGGGCGATGCGGGTGTGCGCCGCGCACGGCGTGCCCTTCATCCTGAACGACCGTCCCGACCTGGCTCTCGAGACGGGGGCCGACGGCGTCCACGTCGGACAGGACGACGCCCCGCCCTCCCTGGCGCGTCGCATCCTCGGTGCCCGCGCCATCGTCGGGCTCTCCACCCATGCCGTGGCCGAACTGCAGGCGAGCCACGACGAGCCCGTCGATTACATCTCGGCGGGGCCTGTGTCGCCGACCCCCACCAAACCCGGCCGGGCCGGGACCGGCATCGGTTATGCCGCCGACGCCACCCGCGCCGCTGGGAGGCCGGTGTTCGTGACCGGCGGGGTCGATCCCGACACCGTGGGACCACTCGTCGCCGCAGGTGTGCGCCGCTTCGTCGTCGTCCGCTTCCTGACCGAGTCAATCGATCCCGCCGGCAACGCCCGGCGGCTGCGGCAGGCGATCGACACGGCGATCGCCGCCGGAGCGCAGCGGCCGAACTAGGGGCCCTGGCGCTCGAGCCAGCCGACCAGAAGGGCCATGGCCCGAGGGTCGGCGCGCAGGCGGTGCCCGGCGCCGGCCAGCACGTGCAGCTCGGCGGCAGGCCCGGCCGCATCGGCGAGCAGGCGGGCGTCGGCCACCGGCACCTCGTCGTCGTCGGCCCCGTGCACGAGGAGCACCGCCCGCGGAGCCACCTTCACCACCGCCTCCTCCGGCCGCAGGGTCGTGAACTCCCCTGCCCACGCGGCCACGTCGCGAGGGAACCCGTCGGTGGAGACGACACCGAGGCGGCGTGCGGCGTCGAGCATGGCCCTCGGGTCCTGGGCCCAGTCGCTGAACGTGGCCGGACCGGCCATGCAGCCCACCCCCCGCACACGGTCGTCGGTGGCGGCGAGGCACAGCGCCACTCCCGCGGTGACCCCGAACCCGACCACCCATACCCGTCCACCGGCCGCCAGTCGGGCCGCGTGGTCGACCAGGGCGGTCATGTCCTGCAGCCATCCGCAAAGCGAGAAGTCGCCCTCGGAGGCGCCGACACCCCGGAGGCACCCCGCCACCACCCGCCAGCCCGACTCGCCCGCGAGGCGGTCGGCGAGCACGGGCAGGCTCCGCCCCGTCCGGCGGGCGCCGTCGGGCTCGCTCGGGAAGTCGTGGGTGAGCACGACGGCGCTCGCCGGTCCGACCGGCGAGGGACCTCCGAGGGCGAC
>DASRBM010000135.1:0-7509 GCA_035653635.1 Acidimicrobiales bacterium
GAGGTTCTGCTGGAGACACGGGCCGGAGGTGGCGTGGGCCACCGCCCGCCCCGCCGATCCGTCGATGACGCGCCGCGCCGCCTCGCCGATGCGGATGAGCCCGGCCACCATCATGGCGTTGGCCGCCAGGGCCCCGCCCGAGGGGTTCACCGACACGCCCTCTCCCAGCCCGAGCGCCTCGCGCAGGATGAGCTCCTGGGAGGCGAACGGCGCGTGCAGCTCGGCCACGTCGACCGGCGCCTCGCCCAGGCCGGCCTGCTCGGCGGCGATACGCGTCGAGGAGGAGGTCGTGAGGTCGCGCGCCCCGAGGGCGTGGGTCTCGATGCGGTGGTCGATGCCGGTGATCCACGCCGGCCGCTCCACCAGGTCGCGGGCCCGGTCCCCGGCCGCGAGCACGATGGCGGCGGCGCCGTCGGTGATGGGCGGCAAGGCGTGGCGACGCAGGGGGGCCACCACGTAGTCGTCCTTCATGAGCTCGTCGGCCGAGCGGTCGTGCTTCACCTGGGCCGCCGGGTTGGCGAGCGCGTCACGTCGGCTGCGCGCCGCGATCTCGGCGAAGTCGGCCTCGGTCGCCTTGCCGGCATCGATGAGGGCCTGGGCCTGCAGGGCGGCGAGGGCGACGGGGTCGGGCCACAGCGGCGTCAGGTAGTAGGGGTCGAGCTGCAGGGCGAGCAGCTTGTCGAGCTGGCCCGGCGACGAACGGCCGAAGCAGTACACGAGGGCGGTGTCGGCGTCACCGGCCTGCAGCATCGTCCACGCCTCGTAGAGGGCGAAGGCACCGTCCATCTCGACGTGGCTCTCGCGACGAGGGGGCCACACGCCGACCGCGTCGAGGGCGGTGACGAAGCTGAACGGCGCCCCGACGAGGTAGTCGGCGCTGCCGCTGCAGATGAACCCCATGTCGTCCTTGGTGACGCCGATGTTCGAGAACACCTCGCCGACGACCGGCATGAGCATCTCGACTTCGTTGCGGTGGTCCTCGCGCCGGATCTGGGGGGACTGGGCGAACGACACCACCGCCACCGGCCGCCGTCCACGGGCACCGGCCATCAGAGGTACTCCTTGTACGTGTCGTAGTCGGCGTCGGGCTCGCCGTTCGGGCGGAAGTACTTCACCGACGCCATGGTCGGCCCCCACTGCTCACGCGGCAGCCACACCGCCTCCACCCGCATGCCCATGCGCACCTGGTCGGCGGGGACCTCCTGGATGAGGCCCATGAAGGCGAGGTTGGCCCCGTCGAGGAGGATCTGGGCGCAGATGTAGGGGATCTCGATGGACTGCCCCTGGAAGGGCACGTTCACCACGCAGTAGGTGGTCACCGTGCCGGTGTTGCCCAATTCCACCTCGTCGGTGGTCGGGACGCCGTCGGTGGGGCACGAGCCGCGCGGCGGCACGTAGACCTTGCCGCACTTGGGGCAGCGCTGTCCGAGGAACCGGCCCTCGGTGAGGCCCTTCAGGAACCGTGACTGGGCCAGCCCGGCGGTGAACTGGTAGTCGAGGTGGATCGGGCTGTCCATGATCGACACGGGGTCGGTCATCGTCCTCCCTCCGGCACGAAGCATTCGATGTCGAGCAGGTGCCCCTTGCGCTCGGCCTCGGGCCGGAACTTGGCCGTGACCCGCATGCCGCTCGTCATCGCCGCCGGCGAGCCGGCGTCGACCACGTGCAGCAGTCCGGTGGTGGCGCCGTCGAGGGTGATGAGCGCCCAAGCGAAGGGCCGGTCGAGGGGCTGGTCGGGCGTGGGGTGCTCGGCCCAGGCCCAGGTCTGCACCACGCCACCGGGCCCCACCTCGACCAGGTCCCCCACCGCCTCGGCGGTGAGCGGGTCGTACTCGGTCGGGGGCACGACCACCCGCCCGTCGGACGCTGAGGCGCCGAGGATGCGGCCGTCGCGCAGGGCGGTCAGGAACCCGCCGATGACCGGGCCGAGCGAACGGGTGTATGTGTACTCGAGGACGTGCGGCGCCCGGAGGACGCCGTCGCCAGCAGAGCCGGGGCTGTCGGGCATCGGGCAGGAAACTAGAACAGATTGCAGTTCCCCGCCACCGGCCCGGCCGGGGCCGCCGGCCTCAGCCGGCCGGCAACAGGACCCGCAGCGGCACCCCGGCGAGGCGCTCACGGCCCCCGAGGCCGGCCACCTCGAGCAGCGCCGCCACCCCCACCACCGAGGCCCCGCACCGCCGCACCAGCTCGACCGTGGCCCGCACGGTCCCCCCCGTCGCGATCACGTCGTCGACCACGAGGACCCGGTCGCCGCGGCCCATGGCGTCGACGTGCATCTCCAAGGTGGCTTCCCCGTACTCGAGGGTGTACCCCTCGGACACGGTGGCGGCCGGCAGCTTGCCCACCTTTCGCACCGGCACCAGGCCGGCCCCGCGGGCGAAAGCCACCGGCGCGCCGAGGATGAACCCTCGTGCCTCGATGGCGACCACCGCGTCGACGGGATCGTCGAAGGCGTGCGCCAGCCAGGACACGGCGGCGGCGAAGGCCCGGGCGTCGGCGAGCACCGGCGTGATGTCCTTGAACACCACACCGCTCTGGGGGAAGTCGGGCACGTCGCGCACGAGCGAGCCGACGAGGGTGGCAGCGTCGTCTCCGTCGACCGCCGGTCCGCGCTGCGCCGGGCTCATCGGTCGGTGCCGGTCATGTCAGGTGACGTCTCCCCGAACGGTGGTGAGGGTGCCGGCGGTGGCGAGCACCACGCCGTAGCCGAGCAGCACGAGCGCTCCCGCCCACCATGGCACGAGATGGACGACCGACGTGCCGAATCCGCTCGCCTGCGGACGGGCGGTGACCGACTCGAGAGCCTGGGCCGCCTGCCCGGGGAGCCACCTGCCCACCGACGGCAGGGCGGCGGTCACGATCGGCTCCACCACCGCGCTCGCCCCGAGTCCCACCGCGAGGCTCACGGCCTGGTTCTTGAGCAGGGCGCCGAGCCCCACGCCGTAGAGGCCGAACAGCACGGAGGCGGCGGCGACGCCGGGCCACACGTGGCGGTACTCGGTGAGCATGCGCCCGGCCGTGCCGATGCCGCCGCCGACGACGGCGAAGCCGAACACGAGCCCGACGGCGCCGGCCACGGCGGCGACCACGAGGCCGCCTCCGCCACCGACCACGAGCTTGCTCGCGACCACCCGGCCCCGGCGGGGTTCCACCAGGAACGTGGGCGTCACCGTCTTGTGGCGGAACTCCCCCGTCGTCATGATCACGCCGAGGACGAGCGCCAGGTCGATGGCGATGGTCATGACCGACAGGGCCGAGTCGAACCACACCGCCGTGCCACGCGCCGGGAACAGCAGGTCGGTCACGCCCCGGCGATGGGGGGCGAAGCCGACGAGGGTCATGATGCCGCCGACCACCACAGCGGTGACGCCGAGGAGCACCCACGTCGACCACACCGTGCGGAGCTTCGAAACCTCGGCCCGCAGCAACCTGCTCACGGGCCGACCCCGTGGTCGTCTCCGGGCGACGGTGCGCCGGCCGGAGGAGGCGGCGGGGGCGGCGCCGGTGCGGACCCCGACACGGTGCCGGTCATCTCGAAGAAGAGCGACTCGAGCGATTCGCCCGAGGAGCTCATCTCGAGCACGAGCACGCCGTTGTCCGCCATCACCCGCCCGACCGCCTCGGGCGTGGTGGCGGCGGCTTCGACGAGATCGGGGGCCGGACGCGCGGCGCGGATGCCGGCGGCCGCCAACAGCGGCACCAGGCGCTCGGCGTCGGGCGTGCGCACCCGGACGGTGGTGGCCGCGCCGCGCAGCAACTCCTGCAGCCGGCCCTGGCCGGCCATGCGCCCGTGGGTGAGCACGACCACGTCGTCCACCGTCTGGGCCGCCTCGGCCAGCAGGTGCGACGACACGAGCACGACGCGGTCGCGGCCGGCGAACCAGCGCAGGAAGCTCCGGAGCCAGGCGATGCCCTGGGGGTCGAGGCCGTTGGCCGGCTCGTCGAGGATGAGCACTTCGGGATCGCCGAGCAGGGCCCGGGCCAGCTCGAGGCGCTGGCGCATGCCCATGGAGAAGCCGCCCACCCGGCGGTCGCCGTCGGCCGCCAGTCCCACCGTGTCGAGCACCTCGTCGACCCGGGTGTGCGGCACACCGGCGGCTGTGGCCATGGCGCGGAGGTGGTGGCGGGCGGTGCGGGCCGGGTGGAAGCCCGACGACTCGAGCACGGCGCCCACCACCCGGGTCGGCTCGGCCAGGTCGCGGTAGGCGACGCCGTTCACGAGGGCGCGGCCCGCCGTCGGCCGCACCAGCCCGAGCAGCATGCGCAGCGTCGTCGTCTTGCCCGCGCCGTTCGGACCGAGGAACCCGGTCACCATGCCCGGCTCCACGGCGAAGCTCAGGTCGTCGACGGCGAGGACGGCGCCGAAGCGCTTGGTGAGCCCCTGGACCTCGATGGTGGCCACGTGATCCCCTCCGGTGGCCCGGCTCCCGGACGGCCGGCGCCGCCCGGGACCTGTCGCCCCTAGAAGGTGAGGATCTGGCGGATGATCTCGCCCTTCTTCATGGCGTCGAAGGCGTCCTGCACCTTGGCGATGTCCATGCGGGCGGAGATCATGCCATCGAGGTCGAGCCGCCCCGCCTTCCACAGCCGGATGAGGCGGTGGAACTCGGTGCGCACGTCGGCCGAGCCGTAGTACGAGCCGAGCAGCTTCTTCTCCATGAAGAACAGCTCGAACGCGTTGAACTCCACCATGGCGTCGGCCCGGCCGGCGCCGACGATGACGGCGGTGCCGCCGCGGCGCACGGCGTCGTAGGCCGCCCGGATGGTCTGGGGCAGGCCGATGCACTCGATGGCGTAGTCGAAGCCCTCGCCCTCGTTGATCTCCATGTTGGCCGCGTCCACCTCGTCGGGCTTGACCCCGCGGGTGGCGCCGAACTGCTGGGCGGTCTTGAGCTTCGAGTCGACCATGTCGACGGCCACGATCTCGGCCGCGCCGGCGATGCGCGCTCCCTGGATGGCGGCGATGCCGACGCCGCCGGCGCCGTAGACGACGACGCTCGAACCCGGCTGCACCTTGGCCGTGTTGAGCGCGGCGCCGACGCCGGTGGTGACACCACAGCCGATGAGCGCGGCGATCTCATAGGGCACGTCGTCGGGGACCTTCACCACACCCTGCTGGGGGATGACCATCTCCTCGGCGAAGGTGCCGGTGCCGGCGAAGCCGAAGACCGGGCTGCCGCTCCGGGAGAACTTCGCCGCGCCGGCGATGTTGTAGAAGATCTGCACGCACAGGTTGGCCTCGCCCCGGCGGCAGGCGCGGCACACACCGCAGGGGGGCGTCCACGCCACGATGACGTGGTCGCCCACCGCCACCTGGTCGACGCCGGCGCCGACGGCCACGATCTCGCCGGCGCCCTCGTGGCCGAGCACGCAGGGGGCGGGCATGGGCAGGGTGCCGTTCATGGCCGACAGATCCGAGTGGCACACGCCCGCCGCGTGGATCTTGACCTTCACCTCACCGGGACCGGGATCGGCGACCTCGAGGTCGTCGAAGAACTCGGCTACCTCGCCGTTGGTCCCCTGGAACACCGCTCCGCGCATGTGCAGCCCCTCCCCTGGTCGGGTTCTTCCCCGGCATTCGAGCATGCGCCCGCAGGCGCTGCAACACGTTGCCGTCAGCCGTCGACGACCCCGAGATCGTCGGGGAGCAGGAGGCGGACGGCGACGGCCAGCTCGTTGCGGACGCGGCTCATGTCGCTCCAGCCGTTGACCCACCCCACCATCGACGAGTACCAGACGTGGCCGAGGACGCGGGTGCGGTCGAGGTGGTCGGGGGGCTCGGGACGGCCGATGGCCCGGATGATGATGCCGTCCATGAGCGACGCCATCTGCAGCTGGCACTCGACCGCGGCGGGGTCGGGCGAGGCCAGCGACGTGAAGACGGCCGCCACCAGCTGGGGCTGGCGCCCCATGGCCCGCAACGCGCGGTCGAGGACGTCGAGGACCCGCTGCGAGGCGGAGTGCCCGCGCGGCGGCACCTGGGCCAGGCGGGCGTCGAGCTGCTCCACCCAGTGCACGAGGGCGGCGGCCAGCAGATGGTCCTTGGAGGAGAAGTAGCGGTAGACGGTGCCCATGGCCACATGGGCCCGGGCGGCGACGTCGCGCATCTGGACCGCCTCGTAGCCCCCCTCGAGGCCGAGCTCCATGGCCGCGTCCACCACGCGCTGGCGCCGCGCCTCCTGGGCGCGGGTCAACGCCCGGGGGACCACCCTCTGCTGCATTGGTGGAACACGTTACCGTTCGCATCCCGGGCCGACCCGGACCGGGGCGGCCCCGCGGCGCGACTCCCGGAGCCGAGGTGCAGGGCGGGCTTCGCCTTCTGACGGACCGTCAGCAGCCCGGGGTACCCTGATGGGGACATGGCTGGCGACCACGGCACCCTGGCGGCGACTGACGGCCGGGTGCCCGGGCGGCGGGGGCAGGCGACCCGTCAGCGCCTGCTCGAGTGCACGGCCGAGCTGCTCGAGTCCACCCCGTGGCGCTCCATCAAGGTGATCGACATCGCCCGCCAGGCGGGGACCTCGCCGGCCACCTTCTACCAGTACTTCGAGAACGTGGAGCAGGCCATCCTCGTCCTCGCCGAGGAGCTCACCGAGGGCGCCGGCGAGCTCGTGGCTCTGGTCGAGGGCGACTGGTCGGCGGACGCGGCGTGGGACACGGCGCGCCGGGTGGTGCAGGGGTTCATGGACTACTGGGAGGCCAACCGCCCGGTGTTCCGGGTCGTGGACCTCGCCACCGAGGAGGGCGACCTCCGCTTCCGGGGACTGCGGGTGCGTGCGCTCAACGCGCTCACCGTCAGCCTGGCCCGGGTCATCGCCGACGGACAGGACGTGAGCCGGGTGGGGGCCGACCCCATGGCGGCCGCGGCCACCGTCATCTCGATGCTGGCGCACGTGGCCGCCCACCGCTACGGCTTCGAGTTCTGGGGCATCCGCACGAGCGCCATGGTCGACAGCCAGGCCCGCCTGCTGCTGTGGTCGGTCACCGGGATGCAGGCCCCGGCCGACGAGTCCGCGGCCGACGCCCCGCCGCGCACCGGGCCGGTGGTGGGCGGGGGCGCCGCCCGGGTCCGCCGGGCGCAGACGGCGCGCAGCGCCGGACGCGCGACCTGACCGCGCCCGTCACCGCTCCGCTACGGCACCGTCCCTCACTTGACCGCCACCGGGTTGACGGGCGACCCGAGCCCGTGGGTGAACCCGAGCGGCGTGGCGTCGAGGAGGAAGTCGTGGACGCCGTCGGCCGCGCAGTCCTCGGCCAGCGCGTCGAGGGCGAAGTTCTGGCCCTGGGTGAGGCCCATCTCGACCAGGTGCAGCAGATGGACGGGCAGGTAGGCGTCCTCCGACTCCGACGGGATGACCTCGAGCGCCAAGGTGTCGGTGGCCACGGCGGCCACGTCGCGCTCGTGGAACCACTCGGCACACGCCATGGTGAGCCCCGGCGCCGGGAAGGCGTAGGCGAGGAGGCTCTTCTTCGTGCGCTCGCCCTGCAGGTGCACCATCTGCCCCG
>DASRBM010000136.1:0-4686 GCA_035653635.1 Acidimicrobiales bacterium
CGCCTGGCGGGCGGCCCGCCCCATGCCGGCCACGGCCGACGACGGGTCGCCGCCGAGCGCGCGGCCCGCCTCGCGCCCGCGCTCGGCCACGTCCTTGGCGAGCTCGGGACGCGCCGTGGTGAAGAGGAAGTAGGCGCCGCACCCACCGACGGGGTCCTCGTCGCGTCCGAGGTCGACGCCGTCGGGAGTGACGGCGTGGTGGGCGTCGGGCGGCGCGGTGTCGGTCAGGTACTCCGTCGTCGTGCCGAGCGCCCGTCCGGCGTGCCCGACGAGGTCGCGCAGCGACCACTCGCCGAGCCCGGGGCCGTCGAGCGAGGCCGCGCCGGTGGCCCGGGCCACGACGTCGCAGAAGGAGTCCACCATGTCGAGGAACACCGCCGTGACGAGGGCGCGGTCGACGACGTAGGTGGCCTGGTTCACGACGCCCGCCGGCCGATCACCCGGGTGCGCCAACCGGCGCGCCCCGCAGCCCGGAGGCGCTCGCCATGCAGCGCCTCTTCCTCCTCGTCGTCGAGGGGCGCCGGCGTGGTGCCGGTGGCGGTGGCGAGCAGCAGGTCGGCGAAGGACGGGTTGCGGGCCAGCACCGGTCCGTGCAGGTAGGTGCCGAACACCCGGCCCGACCATGCGCCCTCGGTGCCGTCGCCGTTGCCGACGCCGAGGCGCGTGTCGGCGAGCGGTGTCACGCCGGGCCCCAGACGGGTGAGCCCGCCGTGGTTCTCGAAACCGGTGAGGGTCTCGAGCCCGATGAGCCCGTCGAAAGGCCGGCGCGGTTCGGCGAGCACCTCCCCCACGGCGCGGCGGCCCGTCCCCTTGTAGGTGACCACATCGAGCAGTCCGAGGCCCGGTCGACACCCACCCGATGCGTCGGGGAACTCCGCCCCCACGAGCTGGTACCCGGCGCACACGGCGAGCAGCACGGCGCCGCCGTCGACGGCGCGGGCCAGCGAGCCGTCGGCCAGGCGCTCGGCCGCCTGGAGCTCGGGCCCGTCCTCACCGCCACCGATGCAGTAGACGTCACCGCCGTCCGGCAACGCGTGCCCGCTCGGCGCCAGCACCAGTTCCGCCGCCATGCCCCGCCAGGCCGCCCGCGCCGCGAGCACGCGGCCGTTCCCGGCGTCGCCATACGTGCCGAGGAGGTCGGGGTGGACGACCACGACCCGCAGCGCGCTCACGCCGTCGCCCCGCCGCCGTGGCGGGGACGCAGCCACGGCCTTCGGTGTGTCGGACGCGCGATGCAAGGGCGCCGCCGTCGCCGCCACCACCTGCGGTCGCCGGGCCAGTGACCGGCGCAGATCCTGGAAGGCCGTGTAATTGCCGACGTACTCCACGCGCCCCGGCCCGCGCTGGACGAGTGCGCGCAACTGGTCCGGCACCGTCACGTGCTCCACCCCGGCGTAGCGCAGGCGCACGGCCAGATCGGCGGCACGCTCCCCCGTTGCCACCACGGTGCGCCCTCGCAGCTGCTCGAAGTCGACGTCCCACAACCATGACGGGTCGTGCCCGTCGGCCACCCGGGCGTTGATGCCGATCACCACCGGGGCGTCGCCGCCGTGGAGAAGCTCGAGCAGCTCCGTCCAGCCCGCCGGGTTCTTGGCCAGGAGCAGCCGGACCCGCACGGGCCCGTATTCCACGGTGGCGAAGCGGCCCTCCACCGCGTCGACACCGGCCATGGCGCCGAGCGCGGCTCCGAGCTCTGCACCGAGCTCGCCGGCGGCCGCTGCCGCCACCACGGCGTTGGCCCGGTTGCAGCGTCCCGGAAGGGCGAGGGCGAGTGCCACATGCTCGCCGGCAGCGGTGACGGCGTCGTCGTCGTGCAGCACCAGCGCCGGCACCGGGCGGCGCAGACCACAGTCGCTCCACCAGTCGCCGTCGTCGGCGAAGACGATCTCACCGTCGCAAGCCGGGCACCCGACCGCGTCCGACCGCCACAACTGCCCGGCACCGACCCACACGACCTTCGGCGCCGTCGACGCCGCCCACACGACGAGGGGATCGTCGGCATTGGCCACCACGGTGCCGTCGAAGTCGGCCAGCGCGGCGCGGAAGCGGGCCGCCACCATGCGGACCTCGCTCACCCGGTCGAGCTGGTCGCGCGACAGGTTGAGCAGCACCGCCACTTGCGGCCGCACGGCCGCCACGACCCGGCCGAGGTAGCCCTCGTCCACCTCGAGCACCGCCGGCCGCCGGGGCGGTGCCGCGGCCAGGGCGGCCACGAGCCCGGCCGGCAGGTTGGAACCGGCCGCGTTGGTGGCCACCGCGTCGCGTCCGCCCAGCGCGGCGACGAGCAACCGCGTCGTCGTCGTCTTGCCGTTGGTGCCGGTGACGAGGACGACGGGACGGTCGCGTCCCAAGCGTTCGAGGAGTCGGGGCTCGAGGGCGAGCCCGACCCGTCCGCCCACCACCGATCCGGAACCGAGGTGCAGCCGTCGGGACAGGGCTCCGACGGCGAGGGTGGCCCGCCTGGCCGCGCGGGTGCGGAGAGGAACGGCCGCGCCGGCCGCGCTCACGCCTGACGACGACCGGGCGGGAAGGTGCGGGCGAGCTCCTCGTCGGTGGGCTCGTGCACCTCGGCCGCCTCGGGGGGCAGCAGCTGCATGATCGCCTGCATGACGGCGTCGGTGTCGGCCGTGGCGTCGGTGAGCCCGAGCGACACCGGTGCACCGACGCGCACCGCGATGTGCGGCGGGTGCAGCAGGGTGGTCATGTTCGGCACCCGGCTCGAGCGCGGCCAGACCTTCTCCGTGCCCCAGAGCCCGACCGGCACCACGGGTGCCCCCGTCATCGCCGCCAGGCGGGCGACACCGGTCTTGCCCTTCAGCTGTGGCTCGAAGAAGGCGCGACCGCGAGGGATGGTCCCCTGCGGGAGGATGAGCACGACCTCACCCGCTTCGAGCGCCCGGCGCGCCTCGCGCAACGGTGCGTCGGATCGGCTCCCCCGGTCGACACAGATGCCCCCGATGGCGCGGGCGATCTGGCCCACGACCGGCGCGTCGAAGATCTCCTTCTTCCCGAGGAAGCGCACGGGCCGGCCGATCTTCGCGGCCAGCAAGGCGAGGGCGACGACGTCGAAATAGCTGCGGTGGTTGGCGGCGAGGATCACCGGCCCCGAGCGCGGGACGAGCTCCGTGCCGGAGATGGAGAAACGGGCATAGGGGAACGACTCGGGCCGGATGACGGGACGCAGCAGATGGTACGGCTCCAGTCCGAGCACCTTCGGCACCCCGTCGGGCCGGTCCCAGTGCTCGACGGGCCAGCGCGACAGGGCGGCCACCGCCCGCAGACGGCGGTCGGGGTTCACCACGTGCGGGTGGCCGACGGCGCGCAGCAGCGGGACGTCGAAGAACGAGTCGGAATAGGCGTGACTGGCGGCGAGGTCGATGTCGTGCCCGGCGGCGAAGGCGCGCACGGCGGCACGTTTGCCCGTCGACCACACGAACTCGCCGTCGATGCCGCCGGTGTAGTGACCCTCCTCGCGGGCGTAACGGGTGGCGATCACGTGGTCGAAGCCGAAGAGCTCGGCGAACGGGGTGACGAGGTCGACGGGCGTGGTGGTGGCGAGGACGAGGAGCCGGCCCGCGGCGCGGTGCTCGGCCAGCGCTGCCGGCGCGTAGGGCTGCACCAACGCGGCCAGTTCGGGGGCGGCCAGCTTGCCCGCCCTCCGCACGGTGTCGACGGCCCAGCCCTTCACGAAGTTCGGCGCGGCCCGGACCATGGCCATGAAGGGCAGGGACTCGCCGAACAGGTCGTAGGCGGCGTAGAAGAGCCGCTCGCCCGGCAGCGACCGGCGGCCCTCGAACAGGCCCTCGGCGTGCATGGCCGCGCTCAGGACGATGCCGCTCGCCCCGCGCAGCAGGGTCCGGTCGAGATCGACGAAGACGGCGCCGGTGCCCGGGTTCCTTCCTGCCACACGAGCACGATACCGCCGCGACCTGGGCCGACGACCGGAGGGTCGGGCCGACGGCGCCCACCACGACCGGGCCCCGGACGCGACGAAGGGACCGGGGGGGAGTCCGGTCCCTTCGTACCGACTCGACAGGAAGCGGAGGGGGGGTGTCCAGTCCCTGTGGTCTTGGGGACATTCTGCGGGACCCGACCTGATCTGTCAAACAGGTATTACAGATTCTTCATATCACTTAGAGAGATAGGCGTGTACACTCGGGACCGTGGAGCTACGCCATCTCCAGGCCCTGGTGGCGGTGGCCGAGCACGGGTCGTTCTCCTCGGCCGCCGATGCGCTCGGCACGGTGCAGTCGAACGTGTCCTCCCACGTCGCCCGGCTCGAGCGGGAGCTCGGGGCCACGCTCGTCGACCGCTCGGCGGGCCGTCTCACGCCCGAGGGCGAAGTGGTGGTGGCCCGCGCCTACCGGGTGGTGGGCGAGCTCGAGGCCCTCACGGCCGACCTCGGGGCGCTGCGCGAGGAGGTGGCGGGGTTCGTGCGGGCCGGCATGATCGGCACCACCGCCCGCTGGCTCGTGCCGCTGTTGCTCGCCGAGCTCCAACTGCGGCACCCGAAGCTGCGGCTCATGGTGGCCGAGGGCACGAACACGCTGCTCGAGCCGCAGCTGGCCGCCGGCCGCCTCGACATCGCCGTGGTGACGCTGCCGCTCGCGGGGCGCGACCTCGTGTTCGAGCCGCTGTTCGAGGAGGACCTCGTGCTGGTGGTGCCGGTGGACGAGGACCCGGTGT
>DASRBM010000137.1:0-2522 GCA_035653635.1 Acidimicrobiales bacterium
TGATCGAGCCCACCGAAACCGAGAGCCTGCAGACCCTGGAGGCGCTGGCCGCCGCCATGGAGCGCATCGCCGCCGAAGCGGCCGAACCGGGCGGCGCCGAACGGGCGGCCGAGGCACCGCACGCCACGCCGGTGCGCCGGGTGGACGAGGCCCGCGCCGCGCGCACGCTCGTCCCCACCTTCGACGCCCGGAGCTGATCCCGGGCCCAGCTCTCCTCCGGGGCGCGCGTCAGCTCTCGGTCGAGGCCAGCTTCGCCTTCTGCTTCTCCTCGCGCTCGGCCTGGTGGTCGGAGATGGCCTGCATGATGGCCCCGCCCACCTTGCCGATGAACTCGGGACGGTTCTCGGCCGCCCAGTCGCGCGAACCGACGAGCGACGGCAGCGACCCCTGGAAACGCGGCATGACCTCACGGGCCAGGAGCTCGTAGCTGTGCAGCGTGGCCTCGCGATCGGCCCACTCGTGCGCCATGAAGAGGAAGGTGCCGAAGCCGCCGGACTGCTCGACGAGCCGCTCGATCTGGGCGGCGGCCATGTCGGGTGTGCCGATGACGGCGAAGCCGGTGGCCATGAGGGCGTCGACCAGCTCGTCGGGGTTGAGCGTGGCCGGCGCCAGGGGCAGTGCGGCCACCCGCTCGAAGTAGTCGACCCACTGAGCGAGCCCGAAGGCCACGTCCTTGCGGGCCTGCTCCTCGGTCTCGGCGATGTGCATCGGTCCGACGAGGCGCCACTTGCGACGGTCCACCGTGGTGCCGAACTCCTCGGCCCGTTCCTCCATGGTCACCCAGTGCGAACCGAGCACGTCGAAGCCGCCGGCGGTGGTGGCCCCGATCGACAGCAGCGACAGGCCGAAGCGGCCCGCGGCGCGCGGTCCGGCCGGCGACACCTGGGCGGCGACGGCCACCTCGAAACGGGGCGAGGTGTAGGGGCGGAGCTGCAGCCGGGCGTTGCGCAGCGTGAACCAGTCCGTCACCCGGTCGACGGGCTCGTCGCCCTGGAGGAGGGCGAGGATCGCCTCGAGCGACTCCTCCATCATGTCGCGCTGGCGCATGGGATCGATGCCCATCATGAAGGCGTCGGAGGGCAGCGCGCCGGGGCCCACGCCGAACATGACGCGGCCGCGCGTCAGATGGTCGAGCAACACCATGCGGTCGGCCAGGATGAGCGGGTGGTGGTAGGGGAGCGAGCTCACCCCGGTGCCGAGGCGGATGTGCTTGGTGCGCTGGGCCACCGTGGCGATGAACACCTCGGGTGAGGCGATGATCTCGTAGCCCGCCGAGTGGTGCTCGCCGATCCAGGCCTCGTCGAACCCGAGCTGGTCGAGCCGCACCACGAGCTCCAGGTCGCGCTCGAGGGCGAGCGTCGGGTTCTGCCCCACGGGGTGGAACGGGGCGAGGAAGATGCCGAAGCGCAGCGGCCAGTCCACGGCGGACCTCTTTCTGTCGGTGCCAGGGCTTTCTGTCAGCGTCGAGGACCGAAGTCTGGCGCGCGCGACGGAGCTCAGTCGAGCAGGTCGGGCTGCTCCCGCACGATCTTGGCGTACAGGGGCTGGAAGCTGAGCCACCCGGCGAAGTGGCCGCCCACCTGCTTGGCCGTGAGCTCGGCCTGCTCGGGGTCGATGAGCACCGGGGTGCCGGCCGCCTCGGCGAGCAGCTGTGCCTGGCACGAGCGCTCCATGGTGATGAACCACCAGGCCGCCTCGTCGACGCTGTGGCCCACGGTGAGCAGTCCGTGGTTGCGGAGGATGGCCGCCTTGTGGTCGCCAAGGGCGGCGGCGATGCGCTTGCCCTCCTCGGTGTCGACCACCACGCCGGTGTAGTCGTCGAACAGACCGTGGTCGCCGTGGAAGGCGCACACGTCCTGGGTGATCGGGTCGAGCAGGCGACCGAGCGTGGACCACGACTTGCCGTAGATGGAGTGGGAGTGGGCGGCCGCCACCACGTCGGGCCGGGCCGCGTGGACCTGGGAGTGGATGGCGAAAGCGGCCCGGTTGACGGCGTACTCGCCCTCGACGACCTCGCCCGACTCGTCCACGCAGATGAGGTCCGACACCCGGATGTGGGCGAAGCTCACGGCGAACGGGTTCACCCAGAAGCGGTTCGGGAACTCCGGGTCGCGGGCCGTGATGTGGCCGGCCACGCCCTCTTCGAAGCCGAACTTCGAGAAGAGCCGGAAGGCGGCTGCCAGGCGCTGCTTGCGGTGCAGGCGCTCCTCCTCGACCGACTCGAACGTCGGGGGCACGGGGATCTTCTGCTCGGCCACGTCCGCCTCCTCCTGTCGCCGGCCGGAACGGGCCGGCCCCGTCAGTCTAGGACCGGCGCCTCCGACCACCCTCGGCCACCCCGCCCTCACCGGCCCTGCGGGAAGGCGAAAAGTCCCTGTTGCATTTGTGACGAGTGTGAGTAATGTGGAAGCCGAGGAGATACCACAGATGGCATATCCCAGCACCGATATGGCCCCGCCAAGCGGCGGCGGCACCCCGGCCCGGCGCAGTCCCGGGCGGCCCCGGCGGCCGACCGAGGTGGC
>DASRBM010000138.1:0-6026 GCA_035653635.1 Acidimicrobiales bacterium
TCGTAGCCGGAGTGCCACAGGTCGAGATGGATGGCCGCCGACCAGGCGAGCAGCCCGGCTCCGCACACCATGGCGAGCGCCACGCCGAGCGCGAGCGGCGCCGGGGTGGGCGCCCCACCGATGGGAGCGTGGCGCCGGTCACGGCCTGCCGCCGGTCGGGTGCGGGCGCCGATGCGGTCCGGACGGCTGGTCCGGACCGACGTGTCGAGGCTGCTTCCCATGCCCGTGATTACGGAGCCCGGCGCACCGCGGTTCACCGCGGGTCACCGCCGGGTGTCGCCTCGACGGCGACTGGTCCGGAGGCCGGGGTCGCCGGCGGGCGCCGAGTCGTTAGCGTGGCCCCCGGTGCGGGCGCCGAGCACGGTCATCGACTACCGGGGGACCTTCGAGTTCCCGCTCCCCCCGGCCGCCCTGTGGGAGGCGCTGTCGTCACCGGAGCGGTTCGAGTCGTGGTGGTCCTGGCTGCACGAGTTCCGACTCCGCGGTGACGGCCTCGTCGACGGCGCCACGCTGCGCGGGGTGGTGGCTCCGCCGGTCCCGTATCGCATGCGCATCGACGTGCTCCTCGAGCGGTGCGAACCGCCCAGCCGGATCGAGGCCGTCGTGAGCGGCGATCTGCGCGGGCCGGCCACGCTCGAGCTCGTGCAGAGCACGAGAGGAACGGCCGCCACCGTGGCATGGAGGATCGAGATGATGCAGCCCGCCATGCGTCTCGCCGCCCGCTTCGCCCATCCCATGCTCCGCTGGGGCCATGACCGGGTGGTGGAGATGACGGTGGCCGGCTTCCGGCGCCGGCTGGCCGAGACTCGCTGAGGTCCGATCGCGTCGAGGCCGTGTCGACGAGGGCGGTCGGTGCAGTCAGCCGAGACGGGCCACCGCGAGCGCGGCGGCTCCGAGGACCACGGCGAAGGTCATGGTGCGAAGGCCACACTCGAGCGGGCGGAGCAGCGCGCTGCGGTCGAGGGGGGTCACGGCGCCGTCGAGGGCGGTGATGGTGCCGTCCACGGCCGCCGTCCGGCGACGTAGCTGGCGCGCCGGGGTGCTGAGCGAGCGCTGGGCGAGCGACAGGAAGGTGGCCCCGGCGGCGCCGAGGGCGGCAGCGAGCGACACCGAACCGGTCTCGGCCACGTACGCGGTCAGAAGCGGGAAGGCCCCCCATCCGAGAGCGAAGCCGAGGTCGGTGTGCACGATCCCGCCGAAGAGCTCGGCGTTGTAGGCGATCACGAGCACCGGCCCCACCACGATGCACGGGACGAGCCCCCAACCGACGCGGGTGACGCCCACGATGCCGAGGGCGACGGCACCGGCCAGTCCGACGACGGCGGCGCCGAGGAGGACCCGCGTCGGGATGGCGGTACCGAGCGGTCGCCCGTGCAGCTCGTCGAGGGCGTGGGCCGCAACGCCGACGGCGAGGAAGAAGGCGATCAGGGCGGCCACGAGTCGGTCGAGGCGGACGTGGGGGGCCAAACAGGCACCGATCACGACGTACCCGAGGTGCCAGGCGGTGTAGGGCGGATGGAGCACCGTCCACCAGTCCCGGTGGCCGCCGGGCCGGGCGGCGTAGAAGGCGGGCCGGGTCTGCTCGCCGGTCACGTCCGTCGCCCCCACATGACGAGCCCGCCGCCGAGACTCATCCGACGCACGGTCACCTCGGTGATGCCGGCGTCCTGCCAGGCCCGCACGGTCCAGTCGAGCGGGTAGCGGGCGTAGTGCCGGCTGATGCTCGGACCGAGGAAGCGTCCGACCCGGTACCACTCCGGTCCTCCGGTCAGAAGGCCCCCGAGGGGAAGGACGAAGCGGGTGTAGAGCCACCACCACGCCCGCCAGAACCGGCTGTGGGGGAGCAGGAACTCCAGGTTGGCGATCACGCCGCCGGGGCGGACCACCCGGGCCAGCTCCCTGATGGCGGCGGCCGGGTCGTCGACGTAGCGCAGCAGGTACGTGAAGCTCAGCGCGTCGAAGGCGCCGCCGGGGAAGGGGAGCTGCTCACCGCGCGCCAGCGCGAAGACCATGTCCGGTGCCTGCGCGGCCGAAGCGTTGGTCGCACCGCGTCGGATCATGGCCTCGGTGAGGTCGACGCCCACGATCCTGGCCCCGGTGCGCGTACGCAATGCCAGGGCGACGCCCGCCGTGCCGGTGGCCACGTCGAGGACCGTGTTCGTGCGCGGGTCGCTGCCGTCGCGGGCGAGTCCCTCGGCGATGGCCGTGACGAGGGCGGCGCGCCAGCGGCGGTTCTGGCCGAACGACAGCCATTCGGCCAGCCGGTCGTAGCGGTCGGGGAGGCCGGCGAAGATTCGCCGCGCCACCCGGTTGCCGCCTTCGCGCGCCCGCACCTCGATCGGGGCCACCGGTCCGACGATGGCACATCGCCGGAGCTCCTGCCCTGCCCATGCCTTCCGGCATCTCCCTTGACAGGGGCCATTGGTAAGTCATATCGGCAACTATCCCATCTCTGTATAAGGGAGAGGGTTAGGGTGGGGCCGCTTGACAGGCCGATCGGCTCTCCTGGGTGCGCGCCCCAGGGGGGTCAACTGGGCGGTGCCCGGTGAGGCGGTTACGGGGGGTTCATGTCGAAGGTCGCGGGGAAGCATCGCGCCTCAGCGTCCCGAAAGACCTCCCACACGGCGTCCCGCATCTGAGTGATCGTCTCAAACAGTGGGCGCTTTGGTCCGCCTGCGATCTCATGGAAGCTCACCTGAAGGGTGCCAGTGACCTTCACGTCCACTTCCGAATCGTCGGGGACGAATTCGCATTCTGCGCCGTGTTCGCTGGCCCCGAGCGTCCGGACGGTCATGGTGAACGCACCGAGGGGCCGGAGACCGACGCCGACGACGATATTCGTCATATCGACCCCGCGGATTGCGATGTGTCGATGCTTGTCTCGTATGTTCAGCCAGTTCAGTACCCAGAAGGGATGCTTCGCGTAGTCGTCCCCCCACTTGTATGGCTGCGCCTCCTCCAAGACTGCCCGTGCAGCGTCGGAGACTCCGCCCTGCACGTTGGGAAGGGGATGCTTCCCCCGGTTTGGCCCCTTCTGCGGAGCGTCCCGTGGCACTGGGAGGATCGGGAAGTAAGTGCTGTCGTCGGGTTCGCCTCCGTTCTCCCGGACCATTTGCCAGGCGAGATGGTCGAGCGCCGAACGGAGCTCATGGAGGATGTCGCCAACCAAGGTGAACACCCGGAGCGGTGGCGGGATGAGTGCTCCGAGCAGGTGGAGCCCTTGGTCGTCGTCAAGGTCGAGTTCGGCCCGGAGGTTGTAAGCGTCCGAGCCATGAAAGACCCGAAGTGCACCCCTGATTTCCTCGATGTTCTCGTCTGCCCGAAGGAGCCGATCATGGATAGCGGTCAATCGGGCGTACACGGCCTAGCCTTGGAGACTGATGCCGGACGAACCGGAACACGAGGAACCCAAGCAGGAGACCCCCGCAGGAGCGGAGATACCGATTCCCAACCGGGACGAGGTGCTTCGTGACCTGCGCAAGGTGGCGAAGCCTCTACGGGGCAACGGGAACGGCGGCGCGGAGGATCAGGGCGAGGAACATCGCCCGACCTGAGTCGCGGCGGTTGTACCGCCACACGTACTCGTTCAGATACCCCTGCAACCACTTCGGGGAGACCGCATGATGCGTCCCCGAAATGCCGCGCTTCACCAGCGACCAGAACCCATCAATGGTCTGCGTGTGGACATCTCCGCTCACGTAGACCCGAGAGTGGTGGTCAACGGTGTGGTGCTCCTGGCGGAGCACGCCGTAGGCGTGGGCCGAGTCCGTGTAGACCACGGCGTCAGGGTCAACCGACCGCACGACGTGGGCCATGATGGTCGGCTGCCGTCTGCTCGGGATGATGTGTGCCTGTACCCGGCCACCACGCTCGACCGCTCCCCAAACCTGGGTCTTCGTCTCGTCCGACCACTTCTGAGCAAGCGATCGCCGGACGGCGGGGGCAAGCTCGCCGTGCTTCTGAGCTTCCGCCGACCAGCGGGCGCGGTCGGATTGACGGGGCTTGCCGCCCACGTACATCTCGTCCATCTCTATCTCACCCGTCAGCGGCGGGTCGGCCTCCTGGCCCATCAACTCGTTGCGGATCAGGGTGAACATCCGCCATGCCGTCTTGTACGTGACACCCAGCTCGCGCTCCAACTGCTTGGCCGAGATGCCACAACGAGTGCTGGTCATGAGGTACATGGCGTAGAACCACAGGTGCAGGGCCGTAGACGACTTGTGGAAGATCGTTCCTGCGGTCGGGTGGATGTGCAGCGAGCACGACGTGCAGGTCCACGACTGGCGCTGCTGCTTGGTCTCGTAGCGGTGGAACGCCCGCGTGGCGTCACAGCGAGGGCAGTGGGCGTGCTCACCATCGGGGGCGTAGCGGGTCGTCCAGAGCCAACGCAGGCAGGTCTCGTCGTCGGGGAAGTCCCGCGTGAACTCCATGAGCGAGTACTGCGATTCAGACGACTTCGCCCTGGTCGGAGCCTTGCGGTTGCCGGGTGCCATGAATCAAGTATGACAGCCAGGGCTTATACAGTCAAGGGATACTTGCCGTCATATCTTACCGTAAGTGGCAACGAACCAAGCCCTGGTCAACGGCTTCGACGCCCTCGGCGACCCCACCCGCCGGGCCATCCTCGAGCGCTTGTCCACGGGCCCCCTGGCGGTGGGGGAGCTGGCCCGGGCCATGCCGGTGAGCAGGCCGGCGGTGTCGCAACACCTGCGGGTGCTGAAGCTGGCCGATCTCGTCATCGACGAGGCGGTCGGCACCCGGCGGCTCTATCGCGTGAATCCGACGGGGGTGCAGATGCTCCGGAAGCAGCTCGACAAGTTCTGGGACCAGGCACTGGCCGCGTACAAGGACGCGGCCGAGGCAGGAGGAGACTGATGCAGGTGACCGAGCATGTGGTCCGCAAGTCCATGGTGATCGGGGTGCCGCCGCTGCGGGCCTTCGACGTCTTCACGAACGGATTCGACTCGTGGTGGCCTCGTTCGCATCACACCGGTGAGGGCGACCTGGTGAAGGCCGTCATCGAGCCGCACCAGGGTGGCCGGTGGTACGCGGTGACGACGGTGGGCGAGGAGGAGTGGGGCCGGGTGCTCGTCTGGGACCCGCCCCGCCGCATCGTGCTCGACTGGCAGCTGAACGCCGACTTCCGATACGACGCCGACTTCCACACCGATGTGGAGGCCCGCTTCACCGCCGAGGGCGATTCGTCGACGCTGTTCGAGTTCGAGCACCGCGACATCGAGCGTTACGGCGACCGTGCCGAGGAACTGGCGGCAGCGCTCGGATCCGACGGCGGCTGGACCGGCATCATGAACGGCTTCGCCGCCGCCGCGCAGCGCCCGGCCTGAGTCGTCCACGCGCCGGCCGCTGGGCGGTGGCGCGCGGCCGGTCAGCGCGGGTCCGGCCCGTCGAGGTTCCAGTGCCGGTTGACCGACGCGAGCCACGCCGTGCTGGCCTCGGTCGAATAGGGGAACACGCCGAACCGCGAGATCGTGCGCTGACCGCCCTCGTGGTCGCCGTAGAGGATCTCGATCAGGAACGGCTCTCTGTTCTCGATCACCGTGCACAGCGCGGCGTGGTCTGGGTCGTCGGCGTCCCGAATCGCCGCCTGCCAGAAGCCGGTGTCGCCCGGCGGCACATAGAGGTCGCGGGTCTGCATGCGGAAGGCGGACAGATCCGTGTGCTCGTTCATCCCCCACGTGATCTCGGACCGCAACGCCCACCCGTGGAGGATGGCCATGCCCGACCCGACGTTGCGCAGGGACATGGCCAGGTAGATCTTGCCGTCGACCAGTTCGGCGAGCGCCTGGCTGCCGCCCACCGAGGCCCAGTGGTCGTCGAACCAGCGCATCTTCTGCGCCGTGTCGTCGAGGCGGCTCTGGACGAGCACCGGACGCAGGTTCGCCTGGAGGGACCGCTCCGCCACCCGCGCCGCGGCGTTGGCCGACCGGACCGAGGCGAAGGTGGCGACCGCGAGTACCAGCGTGCCACCCGCGGTGGCGAAGGACGAGATCGTGACCCAGTCGATC
>DASRBM010000139.1:0-2663 GCA_035653635.1 Acidimicrobiales bacterium
CGACTTGCACAGGAACTGGCCGCCGTAGCCGAGGACATGGGCGTAGCGACGGAGTCGCAGGTGCGACAGCTCCTCGACCCCGCCGAGGGTCCAGGCGGTCTCGGCCAAACGCCGCTCGTGGTCCGGCAGCCGGCGATCAACCAGGTCGGCCTCGTCGAGGATCCGGTCGTCGAGAGCTCCGGACCGCTCGGAGGACTTGGTCGCGTACTTGGCCACATAGGCGGCCAGGCGCCCGGCCCTCGACTCCTCGCGGTGGAGGACTGCCACGTCGAGCTGGGTACCCCAGGCGAGGACCTGCCCCTCGAGCCCGACGGCCACGGCCTGGGCGGCAGACAGGCAGGCAGCGACCAGCGTGTCGACGCTCGCATCGGGGACGCCGCCGTCGGCGTCATCGAGGCGCACGACGACGTGCAGGTGGACCGCCCCCCGACGCTGAAACTCGGCCACCCGCAAGTACGAGACCCGGTAGCGGGCCCGGCACTGGGCCTGGGTGAGGCCGAGGTGTCGGGCGAGGTGGCGGGGGATGTAGAGCGACGTGCGACGCCAGAGCTCGGGGACCACGGCGTTGTGGAGCACGGCCGCTTCGTAGTCGTAGCAGTCGGGACACAGCGGGCTGCCAACGAGCGCGTCGTCACCGTGGTGGCGGGCGAAGCAGCCGACCGGCCGGCCATGGACGCAGCGGCGGCTCGGGGATGCCGGCCGACACGGGCTGTCGGTCTTCGACCGGTGCACGGGGCCAAAGCTCGGAGCGGTGAGGGTGAGAAGCACCGCCGGGTGGCTAGCCACCGACTCGGCCACGCCCTTTCCGCCCTGGAGTCCCGCCTTCACCAGATGTCGGGCATCGGCCCGATAGACGGCCGCGCAAGTCGGACAGCGCGTTTCGCGCCGGTTGCCGCACGCTTTCAGCACCACCCCACCGGGTTTGTCGTGGCTCGAGAAGACCCGTCGGCGCGCGCCCGATACGGGGTCGACGGCATAGCGCTCACCGGACAGTCGGACCGGGCGCCGACACCAGCCGCAACCCTCGCCTTGGGCAAGGAACTCCGTGAGCACGCCGCGTGCGCCGTGGTCGGTCAGAGCGTCGATGACGTCGGGGTCGATGTCCATGCCCGAACCATATGGAGCGGTGTAACGCCGTCGAGCGCGCCTCGAACTCGATTGGAACGACGAACGGTACACAGCGGTACGCAGTGGTCCGCCATGGCACGTCCTGGCACAAACTGAGCACCCGGATTTTTTTTTCGAAATCTCCGAGAACTCAGCACGCCCGTCGTTCCGACGGGCGTGCTATCCCTGGTCCCGCGTCGACCGATCGGTCCGTGCAGCTGACGACGACACCGACCATCGGTTCGGCCTGACTCGCCCACGAAACCCGACGCAGACGACACCGGCGTATGGCAGCGGACACGAGCAGACTTGGTGGACGACAGCCGACAAGATCCCGAACTCGTGTTCGCGATCTGTGAGGAGTTGCTCTACAGGATCAAGCCCGCACCTTCAGGGTTTGGAGGGCGGACTCACTTCCGGATGACGCTCAAGCCAGCCGTCGACGGCCATGCCCAGATTCGGGATGTCGTCTCGGAGGGTTTCCCAGACGATGTTGTAGTCGACGGCGTGATACACGTGGTCGACGACGATCCGCATTCCGCACACGTCGTCCCACGGAACCTCCGGGGTCTCCGAAAGGAGTTCGTCAGGCAACTTGGAGGCGACGTCTCCGATCCTGCCGATCACCGCTTCGCCGGCCAACCGGAGCGGACGCTCGTTCTCCCATCGAGCTCTGCCCAGCTCGACGATCTCCCGAGCAGCGTCGACCGCTTCCTCGAGGTCGGCCAGCAGATCGCTGAGATTGCGGCGAGCCGTCAAAGGTCGACGGCGTCGCTGACGATCGACTCGTGTCTCGGAAGAAGGCCGGCTTCGGAGACGACCTCGACCTCTACGCCGAGTAGGTCCCGCAGCTCCCGGACGAGGGCCACCTGGTCGACGGCGGAAGCGCCAGGCTCGAACGCCACCAGGAAGTCCACGTCACTGGCCGGGCCATTTTCGCCTCGGACGATCGAACCGAACAGGCGGACCCTGCCAGCCCTGTGTCCACGGGCGATCGCCAGGATGCGCTCGCGCTCCGCCCGCAGATCGTCCATGGTCAGCGTCGCCATGGCTCCCATGATACCGATCGACCGTTCTTCGCCACTTCACCCATCCCATCGAATCCGATCAGGGTCATCCCAGCCGGACGTGGGGCCGTTCCCGCCACGACTTCGTGCCATCCCTGGTCGGTTCGCACGCAATCGACCCAGTACGAACACACGAAGGGTCCGTGTCGATGACCACCTCGGCCCGATCACCCCGAACCTCGACCCATTCGACGCGCACCCGAGCGAGTCGAGTAGGCGGGCACATCCGGACGATAGGCCGCTCGGCATCACCGAAGCCGGAACATTTGCGGGCGCTCCGGCCCCAGGGGGCCGGGTGCTGGATCGGCACATCCAGGATGGCCCTCGTCAGGAACCGATGACCTGGTCAAGGGTCGGAAGAGGTGTCTCACATTCCAGAGGGACTGCTGCTGCTTCCCCGGCGACTACCGACGCGGCAACGGCGCCTGTTGTGCCCGAGGCGAGATGGCTCGTTGGCGCCCATTTACTGGTTGCGCCAATCAACATGAC
>DASRBM010000140.1:0-3221 GCA_035653635.1 Acidimicrobiales bacterium
GGCCCGAGCCCGCCGCACACGATCACGCCGTCTGAGCGGGCCAGGGCGGTCCGCAGGGCCAGCACGATGCGGCCCAGGTTGTCGCCCACCGCCTGATGGAAGTGGGAGTCCACGCCGGCCAGGGCCAGCTGTTCACCGAGCCAGGCGGAATTCGTGTCGGCGATCTGGCCGAGCAGCAGCTCGGTGCCGACGGCGACGATCTCGACGCGCACGGACTAGGCGCGTCCCACCGCGCGCAGGCTCGCGGCGCGTCGTCCGTCGAACAGATACTGCACGCCGGTCACGAGGGTGAAGGCAACCGCCACCCACAGGGCCACGAGGAGGACGGTGTGGTGCGGAGCCACCGACGGCGCCAGGCACATGAGGATGGCGATGCCCTGCACGAGCGTCTTCACCTTGGCCGAAGAGCGGGCCGGGATGGAGACACCTCGGCGTCCGACGAAGGTCCGGTAGAGCTGCATGCCCACCTCACGCACGGCGATGAGCACCACCGGCAGCCACGGCACCTCCCCGCGTCCGGCGATGGCGCACAGCACGCCGATCACGGCGACCTTGTCGGCCAACGGGTCGAGGAACGCCCCCGAGCGCGTCGTCCCCTGACGCCGCGCCAGCCACCCGTCCACTCCGTCGGTCGCCCCGATGGCGAAGGCGACGGCGAAGGGCGCCCAGCCCGGGCCCGACACGGCCACCATGGCGATGATGACCGGTGTCGCGAGGAGCCGCGCCACCGTGATGGCGTTGGCGGGCGTGACGAGCGCCGAGGGTCCGAAGGTCTGCTCGCTCACGCCATCTCCGCCCACACGTCGGGCCCGGCGGCACCGGTGATGCGCACCTCGACCAGCTCGCCGACGGCGAGGTCGCCGGGGACGTGCACGATCCCGTCGATCTCCGGTGCTTCGCGGTGCGATCGGGCCTGGCCCGGGCTGTCGACGAGCACCCGGGCCGTCGAACCGACGAGCGCGGCGCGGCGCTCGGCGGTGATCGCGTCCTGGATGTCGGCGCACTCCCGGAGCCGTTCGAGGGCGAGCGATTCGGGCACGACACCGTCGAGATCGGCCGCATAGGTGCCGGACTCCTGCGAGAAGGTGAAGAAGCCGGCCCAGTCGAGGCGGGCTTCGGCCAGGAACTCGAGGAGCAGGTCGTGATCGGCTTCGGTCTCCCCCGGATAGCCGAGGATGAACGACGACCGCAGGACCGCCTCCGGCGCCGCTGCCCGGATGGCGGCGATGCGCTCGAGGAAGCGGTCGGCCTCGCCCCACCTGCGCATGCGTTGCACGAGCGGACGCGACACGTGCTGCAGTGAGAGGTCGAAGTACGGCACACCGGTGCGCACGATGGCGTCGACCAGGGCGTCGTCGAGCGACGACGGGTAGAGGTACAGCATTCGCACCCGTTCGACCCGGCGCGCCACCGCGTCGACGAGCTCGACGATCGGGCGAGCCGAACCCGCCGGCCGGGGGCGGCGCTCCGGATCGGTGCGGTCGATGCCCCACGAGGCCAGGTCCTGGGCGACGAGGACGATCTCGGGCACGCCGAGCGCGTCGACTTCCTCGAGCACGGCGCTCAGGGATCGGGAGCGCTGGGGGCCCCGGAACGAGGGGATGGCGCAGAACCCGCAGTGCCGGTCGCAGCCCTCGGCCACCTTCACGTACGCCCAGGGCGCCGACGCGGGCGGCCGGGGCAGGTTCAGAAGGTCGAACTCGGGCACCGGCTTGCGTCCGAAGGCGACGGGCACGCCGAAGCCGGCGACGAGGTCGACCTCCGGCAGGGCTCCGGCGAGCTCGTCGCCGTAGCGCTCGGCGAGGCATCCGGTCACCACCAGGCGGGCGCCGGGGCGGCGGGACTCCGACAGGGCGAGGATGGTGTCGATCGACTCCTGCCGGGCGGCCTCGATGAAGGCGCAGGTGTTGACGACCACGAGATCGGCGTCCTCGACGGCGTCAGCCGCCTGCAGGCCCTCGGCACGCAACGTGCCCTCGAGCTTGTCGGAGTCCACCTGGTTCTTCGGACAGCCCAGGGTCTCGAGGAAGTACCGACCAGCCACCGTGACAATCTACCGGCGGCCCTGGTCGGTCCCCCTTTTGAGCGGAGAGGGAGGGATTTGAACCCTCGGACCCAGTCTCCCAGGTCAACTCATTAGCAGTGAGTCCGATTCGGCCGCTCTCGCACCTCTCCGTGATGCCGCCGTCTCCGGCGACCGCATTTTGCCATGGGCTCACGGCCCGCCGTGAGCGTGCACGCGACCGACCGCCATGGCCGCCCGGCGCGCAAGAGGCGTCGGTGGCCGACGTTCTGCGGGGGGAGCGACCCCGCGCGATAGCGTTACGACCCGGGGGGTAGGACGTCTCGGGTCAGAGACACACAGGAGCGAACGTGAGCCTTGCCCTAGCCCCCGCCGGCCGTCTCGTGCTGCGGGCCGTGCTCGCTGCTGCGGCCGCCGCCCTCCTGGCCCTGCTCCTTCTCGGCTCGCACGGTCAGGCTTCGCTGACTTCGGCTTCCGCCCCCTTCTCGGGTTCCTCTCCCGCCACCACCGTGGCCCCGGCGCCCACCACCACGACCACCCTTGCCCCGGCCAACTCGCCCACCGCCGCCCACACGGGCGAGGCGTGGTCGAGCGCCTGGTACGGCTGGGTGCTCGGGGGTGCGGTGATCGCCGGCCTCGTGTGTCTGCAGCCGCTGCTCACCAGGCGGGAACGACTCCTATAGGCCGAGGCCTCCCAGGAGGCCGTTGACCGTACAGGTCACGCCCTGCAGCAGTCCGTTGCAGGTGCCCGAGCCGGTGCTCGAACCGGAGCTCGGTGTCGTGGTCGTGGTCGTGGTCGTCGTGGTCGTCGTCGACCCGGTACCGGTCGTCCCAGTGCCGGTACCGGTCGTCCCAGTGCCGGTGCCCGTGGTCCCGGTTCCTGTGCCCGTGGTGCCCGTGCCGGTGCCGAGGAGGCCGGTCCCGGTGGAGCCCAAGCCGCTCGTCCCGGAGCTCACGGTCCCGAGGGTGGAGCCGAGCGTGGAGTTCACCGTGCCGACCACGCCGCTGACGCCCGGCAAGGTCGTCGTCGGTGTGGCGGAGGGCAGCTGGCCGAGAAGATTCGACGAATTGCTCGTCCCCGGCCCGCTGTTGCCCGAAGGCGCGCTGCCGTTGGCCGGCCCGCCGGTGGCGGCGTTGACCCCGGCCTGACCGGTGGCGGAGCCGTGACCCGTGGCGGCGTGCACCGAGCTTCCGGCGG
>DASRBM010000141.1:0-2714 GCA_035653635.1 Acidimicrobiales bacterium
TCACCCCTGCCCGTCTGCAGCGACGGTAGATCCGCGCCGCGGCGTCGAAGTCGGCGGCGGGGTCGAAGCGCAGCAGGCGGAACCGAGCGAGGAGCCGGCGCAGATCGCGTTCCCTTTCATCGCTGCGAGCCCCTGCCACGACTTCCATCACGACGGGCTCGGTCACGGCGATCGGTTCCTCAGCCGCGATGAGGTCGGTGAGACGCCGGTCGACCGGCCCCCCCGTTGCCCGGTCGAACTCCACCCATGCCGACGCGTCGACCAGGATCACGGTGCCGACGCGTCTGCCGGGATCTCGTCGATGGCGTACGCGCCTCGCATGGCCAGCGCCTCTTCCCGGGTCATGGGCTGGCCGGCGAGATGCCGGAGGGCCAGGTCTACCGCCTCCGTCTTCGTCCGCAGACCGAACCGGTCCATCACCATCTGGAGCGTGCTGTCCTCGATCTCGATGTTGGTCCGGGTCCGGCTCATACACCTATCGTACACAGTAACGTGTACATCTGGTGTACAACCGCTGCCTCGCTCGGCGGTTGACCCGGTACGCTCCCCTCCAGCAGAATCTTGACCGATCAGTCAGGTTCTGTGAGCACGGGGCGACAGGGCATCGTGCCCGTGGCACCCGCGACGGAGAGGAGACCCCCATGACCACCGCCGTCATCGTCGATGCCGTACGGACACCCGGCGGCAAGCGCAACGGCAAGCTCCGCGGGTGGCACGCCGTGGATCTGGCCGCCGAGCCGCTCAAGGCGCTCGTGCAGCGCAACGACCTCGACCCTGCGCTGGTCGACGACGTCATCGTCGGCTGTGTGATGCAGGTGGGCGAGCAGGCCCTCAACATCGGCCGCAACGCCGTGCTGGCCGCAGGCTTCCCCGAGTCGGTGCCGGCCACCACCCTCGACCGTCAGTGCGGGTCGTCGCAGCAGGCGCTGCACTTCGCCGCCCAGGGTGTCATCGCCGGCGCCTACGACGTCGTCATCGCCGCGGGCATCGAGCACATGACCCACACCCCCATGGGCTCGTCCGTCGTCCGCGACCTCGGCTTCCCCTTCGGTCCGCAGGTCATGGGCCGCTACGCCGAGCGGGGCGGGCTCGTGGGCCAGGGCATCTCGGCCGAGATGATCGCCGACCAGTGGAACCTCTCGCGCGAGGACCTCGACGAATTCGGCGTCCGCAGCCAGAAGCTCGCCGCCACCGCCACCGCCGAGGGCCGCTTCGAGCGGGAGATCGTGCCGGTCGCCGTCAAGGACGACGAGGGGAACGTCACCAAGGAGATGCTCTCTTCCGACGAGGGCGTGCGGCCCGACACGACCGTCGAGACGCTCGCCAACCTGAAGGCCGCCTTCAAGCCCGACGGCAAGGTGACGGCCGGCAACTCGTCGCAGATCACCGACGGGGCTTCGGCCGTGCTGATCATGAGCGAGGAGAAGGCCGCGGCCCTCGGACTCACCCCCCGGGCCCGCTTCCACGCCTTCGCCCTGGCCGGCGTCGACCCCGTGACGATGCTCACCGGCCCCATCCCGGCGACGAAGGCCGTCCTCGAGCGGGCCAAGATGACCCTCGACGACATCGACCTCGTCGAGATCAACGAGGCGTTCGCGTCGGTCGTCCTCGCGTGGGAGAAGGAGCTGCACCCCGACATGGCGAAGGTCAACGTCAACGGCGGTGCCATCGCCCTCGGCCACCCGCTCGGTGCGTCGGGCGCCAAGCTGATGGCCACGCTGCTCAACGAGCTCGAGCGCACCGGCGGACGTTGGGGCCTCGAGACGATGTGCGAGGGGCGGCATGGCCAACGCCACCATCATCGAGCGCCTCGGCTGAGCCGCGACGCCTTAGCCGTCTCCGTTCCGTCGAAGAAGCCCCGGGCTCCGGTCCGGGGCTTCTTCGCGTCTGTGTCTCCTGGGCTCAGGAGGAGGGCGAGATCGGGTGGTTGTTCACGTGCTGCACCGAGTCCTGCGGACCCACCGCATGGATCTGGTGCAGCTCGATGGTGTTGCCCGACGGATCGTTGAGGAAGGCCTGCAGGCTGGTGGACACGGCGACCGGATCGCTGACGGTCACGCCCTTGTCCCGGAGCTCCGCCACCGTCGCCGCCAGATCGACGACCTGCACGGCGAAGTGCTGACCCTTGTTGTCGGGTGTCTCGCCCTCGATCAGGTGCACCTGCTGGGGTCCGACGTCGAGCCAGGCGCCCCCGAAGCCGAAGTCGGGGCGGTCGGTACGCACGGCGAAGCCGAGCACGTCGGTGTAGAAGGCGAGGGCGGCGTCGACGTCGCGCACGTTGAGCGACACGTGGTGAACCCCGACCGGCCGCATCAGCCCACCTCGCCGGGCCGCACCCGACGCACCGGTTGCGTCAGTGCCACTGTGTCGCCGTGATGAAGCCGGCGGCGATCAGTCCGATGCCGCCGAGCAGGTACCAGTTCGTCGGGCTGCCCGGCAGCACGTCGAAGTAGTTGAGGACGATCATGAGGGCGCCGAGAAGCAGCAGCACCAGGATGAGCGGACCCAACCACTTGGGGCTGACCTTCTTGCTGCGCGGGATCGGCGGCGTGTAGCGACCCCCCGACGGGCGCCGGCCCGCGGGGCTGCTCGTCACCCGGCCGGAGGAACGGCCTTTGCGCGTGGCCCCGCCCGGACCCCTTCTGGCTGCTGCGGACATAGCTCCCGAGATTAGGCCAGCGCCCAGGCCGGTAGCCTGTCGAGGGCCATGGCGG
>DASRBM010000142.1:0-2818 GCA_035653635.1 Acidimicrobiales bacterium
CGTCAACAAGGTGGTGCCGGCCGAACGCCTCGAGGAAGAGGCGGCGGCACTGGCGGGCCGCCTGGCCGCCGGACCGACGAAGGCCATCGCCATGGCCAAATGGCTCCTCAACCGGTCGCTCGACTCGGACCGGCGTACCGCGTTCGACGAGGAGGCATGGGCGCAGGAGCTGGTGATCGGCACGGCCGACACGGCCGAGGGGCTCAGGGCGTTCGCCGAACGTCGCGATCCGCAGTTCCGCGGCTTCTGAAGCGCCCCACCCCGGGTGTCCGGACCCGGCTTGTCCGGGCGCGCCGCATCTCCCGCTGCCGGGTCGTCGCACCGCGAGGGCCACGGCGTGCCCGGGCAGGGGTGGCACCGGAGGCGTAACCTGCTGCGCTGACATGGGCTCTCGGGACGGGAGCTCGCAGGAGGGAAGTCATGCGGCGTGGGCGGTTCGTTCGAAGCTTCGCGGCCACCTTGGCGGGATCGGCCGTCCTGAGCGGTCTGGCGCTCGTCGTCGGCGTGAACCCGGCCGCGGCCGGTCCGGCGTCGGGCGGCAGCTCGGGTGTCGCCGCCGCCTCACAGCCCAACATCCTGGCCAACGCCAACAACCAGCCGGTGGCCGATTGGACCGTCACCCTGGCGGCCGGCAGCACGTGGACGGGCGCGGCGCCCAACCCCGACTACATCACCATCCCGGTGCTCGACAACGCCGGGCACCCGACCATCGCAATCAACGCTCTGCCCACGGTGACGCCCTCATCGGCCGGCACTACCGTCACCCGCGGTCTGGCCAGCACGGACGGCAAGCACAACAACGAGCTCGTCATCACGTTCACCTCGTCGCAGTCGACGCCGACCACCTCGGCCCAGACCATCACCGTGAGCGGCCTCGCCTACAACGTCGACAAGGGAGCGGCGACCGGTGTGGTCGCGGTCACTCCCACCTTCGACGGGGTGACCACCAACTTCACCACCGGCAATGCCTCCAACGCCACCGTCGGCAACGTGGCCGGCACGGTGGTGGCAACCAGCCAGCCGGTCGTGCACGCACCGTCGAGTGCTTCGACGGTGCCGGTCGGGGGGTGGACCATCACGCTCGCCGCGGGCAGCACGTGGTCAAGCGGCGACACCATCACCCTGACGGTGGAGGATTCGGGCAAGTCCACCACCAACGTGACCTTCGGCAACCCCGCCCCGTCCGTCACCGCCCTGCCGGCCGGAAACGGCACCGGCCAGCCGACGGTGGCCGGTGCGATCGGGGTCGGCGCCAACGCCAACACGTTCACCATCACGCTGACCGGCTCCCCGACGGCACCGATCACCAATCCCCAGCCCATCAGCGTGACGAACGTCAACTACACCCTTCAGCCCACCACTGCCACCGGTGCCGTGATCGTGACCGACACCTACACGGGTGGGGTCGTCCTCGACTCGACGAACGCCTCCAACGCGGCCATCGCCGTCGCCCCCCTGTCGGCACTGACCGCCGCCTCCACCCCGACCGTCGCCATCGGCGGCAGCGGGCAGCCGGCCGGCAATTTCGTGCTCGGGATCTACACGAAGGGCGACGGATGGCAGGCCGGTGACACCTACGTGATCGCGGTGGGTGACAAGAACCGCACCAACTGCGTGTCTTCGGACACGGTCGGCTTCGCCTCGACCCCGTCCGCCTCGGTGACGACAGGCGCCGGCCAGACCGCCGTGCCGACCGTGTCGGTCGCGCTCGGCACCAGCTCGCTGTGTGCCACCACGTCGATCAAGGACGAGGTCATCGTCACCTTCACGAACAGCGGGCTCATCGGCGGGTCCTCGGTGGCGCCGCCCTACCCGGTGACCATCACCCTGTCCGGGGTCGCCTACAACCTCGGCACCGGCGTGCCCATCGGCAACCTGGCGGTGGCGTCCAAGTACAACGGCCAGACGAGCGCTCCCGCAGGCTCGACCACCGGTGCGCCGACCGGACCGTCCGACGCCCAGGCCAACGCCGTGTTCGCGTCGGCCAACAACCCGCCGGTGGCGGCGGCCCCGTCGGCCCAGCAGCCGATCAGCCCGGTCGCGCTGACCGAGGGCATCGCCGGTGCGGTGCCCACCGGCTTCGTGTGCCTGACGCTGAGCGCCGGCACGTGGGACAAGAGCGTGGCCCCGGCCGCCTCGTCGGGCGGGGGTTCGGCACTGGCCAACACCTTCAGCGGCGCGGGGTCGGCGACCCTCAGCTTCGACGTGACCACCGCCTCCACGTCGCCGACGACCTATACGTTCTCGCAGCTGCTCGTGGACGCGCCGTCCACGGCCCAGATGGTCACGCTGACCGTGCAGGACGGTGGCTCGGCGGCCGGGTGCGCCACCTCCACCACGGTGGCGACCGGGCTGCGTGCCTACGCCACCATCGCCAGCACCCGGGTGCAGGGCACCGACGCCGACGGCACGGCCGTGGCCGAGATGGAGGCCCAGTTCGTGCCGGGCACCAACTGCCCCGGCTCCAAGTCCGTGGTCCTCGCCACCGACACCAACTACCCCGACGCGCTGGCCGCCAGCTACCTCGCCGGCTACCTCGGTACGGGCATCCTCCTCACGCCCACCAACAGCCTGTCGGCGTCGACGGCGGCCGCCATCCAGGCCGAGGGCATCCAGCAGGTGTACATAGTGGGCGGCCCCGTGGCCGTGAGCAACGCCGTGCAGACGCAGCTCCAGGCCACCCAGGCCTACAACTGTGGTGGGACCACCGGCATGACGAGCAACGGCGCACCTGTCGACCTGCAGGTGGCCCGCATCGCCGGTGACACCCTCTACGACACCGCCGAGCAGATCGCCCTCGACGTGGGGGCCAACTTCG
>DASRBM010000143.1:0-2562 GCA_035653635.1 Acidimicrobiales bacterium
AAGTGGCGCGGGTCCGCCGGCAGGAGCAGCAGGAGGCGGCGTCCGAGGTCGGAGTGCAGGACGTGGTGTTCCTCGGCTACCCCGACGGACGCCTCGCGCCCACCTTCGAGCTGCGGCGGGACGTGAGCCGTGAGATCCGCCGCATGCGGCCCGACCGCGTCGTGTGCCAGTCACCCGATCGCGTCTGGGACCGCCTTGGCGCCAGCCATCCCGACCATCTCGCCGCCGGCGAGGCCACCGTGTGCGCCGTCTACCCCGATGCCCGCAACCCCTTCGCCCACCCGGAGCTTCTCGACGAAGGGCTGGAACCGTGGGTGGTGCCCGAGCTCTGGCTCATGGCGGCGCCCGAGACCACGCACGTCGTCGACGTCACCGCTACCTTCGACCGCAAGATGGCGGCTCTGCGCTGCCATCGAAGCCAGATCGCGGACCCGGTCGCGCTCGAGTCGCGCGTGCGGTCGTGGCTCGCCGACGGCGCCCGGCGCGCCGGTCTCCCCGAGGGGCGCCTGGTGGAGTCCTACCGGGCTGTCCGCCTCTCGTGATCACGGGCCTTCGATGACCACCACAGGCGAGCCGGCACCTCTCCACGACGACGTGCGGTCGGTCGCCGACATCGAGGAGGACGGGCCCGACCGTTTCCGCGGGCGCACACCTCCTTCGCCGACCGGGCGCGTCTTCGGCGGGATCGTGGTCGCCCAGGCGCTCATGGCCGCCGTGCGCAGCGTGGGGCCGAGCTCGCCCCCCGCTCCCGGCGGCGCGCCACCGCTGCGTCCCCATTCGCTCCACGGGTACTTCTTGAACCCCGCCGTCCCCGATGCGGAGGTGTCCTTCGCCGTGGAGCCGTTGCGCGACAGCCGCTCGTTCGCCCTGCGGCAGGTGACGGCCGTGCAGCAGGACGTGCCCCGCGCCCGGCTGCTGTGCTCGTTCCACATCGACGAGCAGGGCGAGGTCGACTGCCACGTGGCTCCGCCCACCGCGATCGACCCGCCCGGAGCCTTCGCCCCCTCGGGCGGCCCCATGCTGTTCGACATGCGTGTCGCCGAACCCGTCGCAGCCGGGGACGGGACCTTCGTCTCGAGCGGGCGGCACTGGGTGCGCGTGAAGGACCCGCTGCCGGACGACCCGGTGCTGCACTGCTGCCTGCTCGCTTACTTCTCGGACCAGACCCGGCTGTCGTTCCGGCCCTACACCGAGGAGGCCTGGGGGACGCACACCGACGCCAGCCTCGACCACGCCGTGTGGCTCCACCGCCCGGCCCGGGCCGACCGCTGGTTGCGCTACGAGCTCCAGGCGCTCTCCGCCGGGGGGAACCGGGCGACCGTGCGCGGTCTGATGTTCGACGAGGGCGGAGCGCTGGTGATGTCCATGGCCCAGGAGCTGCTCGTGCGGCCCGTCCCCGGCGCAGTGCCCCAGGTGCCGCCGTGGCTCCTCGGGGCGAGGTGATCGGAGCCGGACCGGGTCGCCGCCCGGGATCTCGGTCACCCGGCCGCAGGTGGGGGAGTGCGAGCGGTCAGTTGCCGCCGTCCCCGCCGCCGGGCACGGCTCCGTTCCCGGCGCCGTTCGCGGCGGGCCCGGGTCCGGGCGGCGGCGCCGTAACGGTGGTAGTGGTCGCGGCCGGGTCCTGGGCGCCGAGTGCCGCGGCCAGCGCCGACACGTCCGACAGCAACGTCGACTCTTCCTGTGCGGTGACGTCGCCGTTCGCGCCGGCGTCGGTCACGGCTCTGTCGATGGCGCCGAGGGCGCTCGAGGCCTGGTCGGTGTTGCCGTTGGCCGCAGCGCCGAGCGCCTGGCCGAGCTGGTCGAGGATGAGGCGGCCGAGGCTCGACGGGAGCGCGCCCGAGGCCTCGGCCTGCTCCACGTCGTCGACGAGGGAAGCTGCCGCGCCGGCACTCGTGACCTGTGTGGTGGTCGTCGTCGAGGGCGTCGTCGAGGTCGATGTCGAGGGCGGCGCCGTGGTCGTGGCCGTCCGGGCCTCGGGGGCCTTCGCGGGGCCCGAGGTGAGTGCCCATGGCGCGAGCGCGGCGAGGATCACGATCCCCGCCGCCGCGCCCGCGACAGCGCCCACCACCATCGGGCGCCTCCCGTTGCGGTGCCCCGCGGGAACGGCCGCGGGAACGGCCGCGGTCACGGCCGGCGCCAGTGCCGTGGGGGGACCGGTGGTCAGCGTCGGCTCGCCGGCGGGGCCCGGTGCCGTCGCCACCACAGCCGTGGCCCGCGGGTCCGAGGGCCGGGTGAATGCGGGTGCGCCCAGCATCCCCGCCACCTCGTCGGCTTCCGGGCGGCGGGCCGGGTCGGGGTCGAGCATCGAGGCCACGAGGACGCGCCAGGGGGTGGCCAGGCCCTCGGCCGAGGGTGTCGCGCCGGCGAGGCGGCGTGCCACCAACTCTGCGGGCGGGCCTTCGAAGGCCCGCTTCCCGGTGAGGCACTCGAGGAGCACGACGCCGAGCGCCCAGATGTCGGCGGCGGTGCCGACGCGATGATGGGCTAGCTGCTCCGGCGCCATGTACGCGGCGGTGCCGAGTGTGGTGCCCGTGACGGTGGCTGCCGACGCGTCGAGCACCT
>DASRBM010000144.1:0-3395 GCA_035653635.1 Acidimicrobiales bacterium
CGAGACGCGCAACCTCGTCACCGCGCTGCGCGCGCCTGCCACCCGCGGACGCTGGGGCGAGCTGCAGCTGCGCCGGGTGGTGGAGATGGCGGGCATGCTCGAGCACTGCGACTTCGACGAGCAGGCCACCGTCACCACCGAGGACGGGCGGCTCCGTCCCGACATGGTCGTGCGCCTGCCCGGCGGGCGCACCGTGGTCGTCGACGCCAAGGTGCCGCTGCAGGCCTTCCTCGACGCCAACGAGGCGGTGGACGAGGACACCCGCCGGACGCATCTCACCAGTCACGCCCGCCAGCTGCGGACCCACGTCGACTCCCTGTCGAAGAAGGCCTACTGGCAGCAGTTCGAGCACTCGCCCGAGTTCGTCGTGGCCTTCGTCCCCGGCGACCCGCTGCTCGCCGCCGCCTTCGAGCACGACCCTGGTCTGTTCGAGCACGCCATGGCGAGCCACGTCCTGCTCGCCACCCCCACCAACCTGATCGGCCTGCTCACGACCATCGCGGCGGCCTGGCAACAGGAGGCGCTGGCCGACAACGCGCGCGAGGTGCAGCGCATCGGACGCGACCTCTACAAGCGGCTCGCCACCTTCGGCGAGCACCTGGCCAAGGCCGGCCGTGGCCTGTCGAGCGCGGTCGACGCCTACAACAAGGCGGTGGGATCGCTCGAGCGCAGCGTCCTGCCCCAGGCGCGGCGCTTCCAGGAGCTCGGCGTGGTGGCCGGTGACAGCACCCTGCCCGAGCTCGACCGCATCGACGCCACCGCCCGGCGACCACAGGGCGACGGCCCGAGCCAGCCCGCACTCGAGCTCGTCACCGAGGCGCGCCGTCCCGAAGCGCTGCCACCGGTCGCCGAGGCCTGAGCAGAAGGCGACGAGCGCCCGGCGTCACGGCGCCGGTGCGGCCAGCAGCACCTCGGTGAGCCGGCGGGCCGTGCGCCGCGCCTCGGCCAGCTCCTCACCCTGCAGCACCGCCGCTCTCGCCGCGCCGTCGGCGAGGAAGAGCAGCACGCAGCGCACCACCGGCCGGCCGGTGGCGGCTTCGACCGCTTCGGCGTAGGCCGCCACCTGACGCCCGTAGCGCTCGCGGGCGTGGCGCTCGGATTCCGCGTCGACGAGGCGGTCGGTCTTGTAGTCGACCACCACCAGCCCGTCCTCGTCCTCCACCAGAAGATCCACGAACCCCTCGAACACGCCGCCATCGGGGCCGTCCGGCGCGCAGCTCACGAACATCTCCTTGTGATGGGGCCGGCGCGCCGCGCGGCGCACCACGTCGCTGGCGAGCGCGGCGTGCACCATGGCCTCCACCGCGGCGGCTTCGGTTCCCCCGCTGGCGAGCCCGTGGGCGGCGGCGCGCCCGCGGGCGACCTCCGCCGCGCTGCGACCGGTCGGGTCGACCCCGCTGTCGAGGTCGAGCGCGGCCAGCGCCCCGTGGACGGCGCGGCCGATGTCGAGTCCGACGTCGCCGCTGCGTCCGGCGACCGCCACGGGCTCCGCCCACCCCGGGTCGATGGCCGAGGGTGGGCCCGTTCCGTCGTCGCGGCGGGTGACGTCGGCGTCGGTGCCGTCGGCGGCAGCTGCGAGCCCCGAGGCGGTGACGACGGCCAGGCGACGACCCTCGCGGACGAGCGTCTGGCGGGCCGCGGACCACGAGGTCAGGGTGGTCACCCAGTCCGGCTCCTCGTCGTTCGGCCCCTGCCCGCGGCCGGGACCGGCGCCCGCGCCGGCCGCCCGCCGGCGCGGGGCCGGGGTCGCGTCGGCGACCTCCTCCTCCGGTTCGGCGATGCGCCGCCACAGCAGCGGATGGGCCCGGGCGATGTCGGCCAGCTGCGCCGCCGGCACGGTGTCGGCCGCCGAACCGTTGCGGGCCTTGTGGTGCAGGCACAGCACGAGATGGTCGCGGGCACGGGTCATGGCCACGTAGAGAAGGCGCACCCGCTCCAGGCGGTCGAGGAAGCGGTCGTGCTCGGCGGCTGCGTCGTATCCGGCACTGCGCAGCTGGAGCCCGGCACGCACCTCGGGAACGACCGCGTCGGTCCACAGCACCGCATCGGCGCGCTGCCCGGCGCTGTCGTCGCGTTCGAGGCCGGCCATCACCACGATGGGGAACTCGAGACCCTTCGACCCGTGCACCGTCATGACCCGCACGGCGTCGTCGTCGGGCTCGGGCGGTCCGAGCACCGAGGCGCGGCCGTCGCCGCGGCGCTGGATCTCCGCCCACCGGAGGAAGTCGTGCAACGTGCCGCCGACGCTGTCGTCGAAGAGGCGGACCTGATCGGCGAGCCACCGCAGCCGGTGCCAGTGGTCACGCGGCCGGCGCTGGGCGTAGGCGAGGGGCAGGGCGCGGAGCCGGTCGATCGTCATGGTCACGAGCTCCGACGGCTCGTGCCACCACCGGTGGCGGTGCAGCTCGGCGAGCACGGCCATGGCCCGGGCGACCGGGTGCCCGGCCAGTGTGGGCGGCACCTCGGCGCGGGGATCCCACGAGCCACCCGCGGCGTGCCAGTCGACCAGGTCGTCGTCGCCACATCCGAGCCCGGGTGTGCGCAGCGCGGCGAGCACGGACACGGCGTCGGACGGCTCCTCGGCCGCGGCGAGCGCACACAGCACGTCGCGCACGTCGTCGGATCCCCACAGAAGGGCGGCGCCCTCCAGGCGGTAGGGGATGCCGGCCTCGTCGAAGGCTTCCTCGAGGGGCGGCAACGAGGTCCGGGTCGGGATGAGCACGGCGACGTCGGCCCACCGGGCCGTGCGAAGCCGGGACGGGTCGCGGGGGTCGCCCACCACCCATCCCTCCTCCACGGCCAGACGGATGGTCGCCGCCGCATGGCGGGCGCCGGCCCGGCGGGCGTCGCCCACGCTCCCCTCCACCGGCCCGCCGAGCAGTACCACCGGCGGCAGCGCAAGCGAGGGTGGCTCCTCTTCGGCGGGGCCGAGGCCGGCGAGCTGCAGCTGCACGCCGGTGCCGGCCCGCAGGGTCCCCGGCAGCGGCCGGCGCGCCGGGTGCAGCGGGTGGTGGACGGCCTGGCCGGAAAGCGCGCCGGCGCCGAACAGCTCCGCGAACACGGCGTTGACGAATTCGAGGATGCCCGGCACCGACCGGAAGTTCGTGTCGAGGTGCACCTCCTCGCCCACCTCGGCGCACACCTGCTCGAACAGCGCGATGTCGGCCCGGCGGAAGCGGTAGATCGACTGTCGGGGGTCGCCCACCACGAACAGGGCGGCGGGACGGGCGGCGGCCAGGTCGCCGGACCCGTCCACCGCCGAGGCGAGCCAGGCGGCCAGCTCCACCTGCAGTGGATCGGTGTCCTGGAACTCGTCGATGAGCAGCCGGCGGTAGCGCGCGCGCAGGGCGGCGCGGGCGTCGGCATCGTGGCGGAGGATCCGCCTCGCATGGACG
>DASRBM010000145.1:0-2072 GCA_035653635.1 Acidimicrobiales bacterium
ATCTGGGCCCTCGGCATGGACGGCAACAACCCCGCCATGCTGGCCGCGCTGCTCGGCAACGCACCGGCTGCCAAGAACTACTCCACCGGGCCGACTTCGACGACGTCGACGCCCCCGTCAACGGCACCGGCGGGGACGGGCTATACGACCACGGGTGTCTGGACCGGCACGACAGTGCCGCTCAACCCCATCAGCCCGCCGCCTCCCGGGGGAGCCGCCCAGTACGTCGGCTCTCTCAGCAGCCTGAGCACGAACGATCCTGGACTCGCCTGCCTGCAGAGCGGTCCTCCCCTCGCCGTCTGGGCCTTCAGCAACGAGCCGGGGGTCTACGTGGTCGTCGCCGCGCAGCCACAGGACTGCGCCACGGCGGTCTGGTCGTTCGTCCCGCCACCACCCAACGCCAGCGGGAGCAGCCCGCCGTCGAGCACGACCACGACGTCCGGGCCGACCCCCACCACGACGAGTACCTCGACGACGACCACGACGACGACCACGACGACGACCACGACGAGCACGACGACGACTGTGCCGTCGCACGGGCGCCCTCTCGGCTCGGGTGCCGGGTCGACGACCACCAGCACGACGAGCCCCTGAGCCTCGCCGAGGCAGCCGGCAGGACCGTCGAGGCTCGTTCGTCGGTTCCGCTTCGGCCCCCGCCGGCAGAGGACGGGCGCGGCGAGCCGGTAACGTAAATATCCCCTCGGGGGTGTAGCTCAGTTGGCAGAGCGCTACGTTCGCAACGTAGAAGTCGGCGGTTCGAGTCCGCTCACCTCCACCCCGACTCCGACGTCCGCTCCAACCCCGACTCCGACCCAACCGATGGGTCCTCTCGGTAGCGCGCTCTCGACCGCCCTTCGTGACACCCGTCCGGGCCTTCTTCGCGCGTCCGTGGCGCGCATTGCAGGTAGTCGGGTGCGCCGTTGCCGAGAAGCCGTGACCCGAGGACGCCCGGCGCGCTTCGGACGGCGCCCTCGATTACCACCGCTTGAATCCTGAGCTCACTTCCGAGCGGCGAGAGGCTGTTCCGCGGTCCTCACGCCCATTGCGCCGGCGATCGTGGCCCGAAGCGGTTCGCCCGCTCGCAGGTCGTGGAACCCGGCCAGCCTCTTCGCTCTGTCAGCGGCGTGAACGCCGCAAAGGCGAACGAGGTCACCGGCATCGCATCAGCACCTCACCGCAATCGCAAGCCTCGGCTTTCGGCCGCGAACGCTTCGGGAGGAGCAATCTCGATCTAGGGTCCGTGGCGAGCGGCGCAAAGGAGGATCATGTGGATCGGGACCAACTCAGAGCAACTCAGGCACCCCTGAAGACCGAGTACAAGGAAGACCCGTCTAGAGCGCTCATCACCTTGCGCGCTGACGGGCGACATGGTGACGGGGAAGTCGCGTGCTCTGTCCAGACCGGCAAGGCAATGGTGAAGACGGGCCTCCATCCGGCAACCGGCGGCGATGGCAGCCTGGCCTGTTCTGGCGACCTGCTACTTCAGGCCCTGGTTGCCTGCGCGGGCGTCACGCTGCGATCTGTGGCGGTCAACCGAGGCCTGGACGTTCAAGGGAGTGTGCGGGCCGAAGGTGACCTCGACTTCCGGGGGACGCTCGGTGTCGAGCGGGATGTCCCGGTCGGATTCACCGCCATCCGCCTGAACTTTGATCTCCTGACGACCTCAGCTCGGTCTGAAGAAATTGCCGACCTGGTCTCCACCACCGAGCGCTACTGCGTTGTGCTCCAGACCCTCGCCAGGGCGCCGAACATCACGGTTACCTCCGAAGCCGGCTCGACCTGAGAGCAGTGGCCGGAGGCGGATCGAGGCCGAGTTCCTGCCCGCAGACAGGCGCAGCCGCTGGGCCTCTCGGCGGACACTCGTCGATGGTTCGAGGGTCGGGCACTCGACGGTCTCGAGGCACGTTGTGAGCAGGCGGTCAAGACCTTCTCCCTGGTCAGCAGGTTGGATGGGTCCAGGGCCTCCACTCCCACCGGCCCCGGGTTGCCGATTTCGTGGGCGGTGCGGGGTTCGCGGCTCTTCTAGAGTGAATCCGGCATCGATCCCATCTCCGGCGACGGATGGAGCTCAG
>DASRBM010000146.1:0-6017 GCA_035653635.1 Acidimicrobiales bacterium
CAGCCGAGCTCGGGCGTGTTCGTCTTGCCCACCACGACGCATCCGGCCGCCTTGAGCCGGGCGACGAGCGGCGAATCGGCCGGCGCCGGCGGACCGCCGGCGAACGCGGCCGAGCCGTGGGAGGTGACGAAGCCCTCGGCGTCGTCGAGGTCCTTCACCCCGATCGGGATGCCGGCGAGCGGTCCCGGATCGCGCCCGGCCGCGACGTCCTCGTCGATGCGCGCGGCCCGTTCCATGGCCCGGTCGCCGTCGATCGCGACGAAGGCGCGCACCGACGGGTTGAGCGCCTCGATGCGCTCCAGCGCGTGGGCCGTGAGCTCGCGGGCTGCGACCTTGCCGGCCCGTACCTCCGACGCCAGCTCGGTGAGGGTGCTGCGACGAAAGTCCACGCCACTGGCGTAGCACAGCCCGGCGGCCGCCCTCGCCGCCTGCGGCCACGTCGACCGCGTGCCCGATCAACCAATAGGGTCGGCCCGTGCCCGCCGCCCGCCTCCCCGTGCTCGACCACGTGGCCGTGGCCGTCGAAGCCTGGCCGATGGCCTGGCCCCGCTATGTCACCGAGCTCGGCGCCGACTGGTCCTCCGGCGGCGTGCAGCTGGGCTTCGCGCCGTCGCAGCTGCGGTTCGCCAACGGCGCCAGGCTCGAGGTGCTGCAGCCGTGGCAGATCGAGGCCAACGATTTCCTGCGGCGCTTCCTCGACCGCAACGGTCCCGGCCCGCACCACATGACCTTCAAGGTGCCCGACATCGTGGCCATGCTCGACCGCATGGCCGATGCGGGGTTCACCCCGGTGTCGGTCGATCTGCGCGACCCGTTCTGGAAGGAGGCCTTCCTCCACCCGAAGGACGCGACCGGCGTGGTGGTGCAGGTGGCGCAGTCCGACGCGTCGTTCACGACGCCGGCGCCCGAAGGCTTCCCGGTGGAGCGGCCACCGGTGCCGGCTGCCCTGTCACACGTGACCCACGCGGTGGCCGATCTCGGTCAGGGCCTGGCGTTGTTCGCCGGGCTCCTCGGAGGCACGCCCGAGCCGGCCCGCCGCTCCCCCGACGGCGCGTGGGAGTGCGTGACCGTCCGCTGGGACGGCCCGCTCGCCGTCCGCCTGGTGGCGCCCACGACCGCAGCGCCCGAGACGCACCCCCTCCGACAGTGGCTCGGCGGCAGAGACGGACGGGTGCACCACCTCGCCCTCTCCCAGCCCGGCCCGGCGTCGCCCGCCGACGGCGGCGCAGCAGGCGTGCTCCCCGACGAGGAGCCGGTGACGGTGGTGGAACCGGACGACAATCTCGGGGTCCGCCTGGTGGTGCGCCGCACCCCCACCTGAGCCGCAGCGCAGTTAGGAGGCGGGCGGAGGCCGGTACCCTGGTCCGGTGCCCACGCAGGCGACCCCGACCGGTGGCGACGACGCCCCGCCCAAGCTCCGGCTGAGCCACCGCATCCTGGCCGCGCTCCCCAGTCTGGAGCGCAAGCCTCCCGCGGCGCGGTCCGCCGCCGGCGGCAGCCAGCGACCGGTCAAGCCGGACGCGGTGACGCGCCCGGGAGCCCGCACCGGCCGCGCCACTCCGGCCAATCCCTACGCCGACATGGAGGTGGCCGAGCTCCAGGTGGCCATCAAGCGGCTCGACGACCGCGAGCGCCGGGTCGCCATGGTCATGGGCCCCGTCATCGCCGTGCTCGACCTCGTGCTCATGGAGGTCGCCCTCCACGACAACCCGGCGCTGCACAAGAAGGGGCACACCGACCCGAAGACGATCGTCATCCTCGGCGTCGCCTCCGCCGTCATCGCCTGCCTGGTGACCGTGGCCGCCTATTTCCGGCGCCGCTCGTTCACGATCTTCGCCCTCGCCTTCGCCGGCTACGGCGGCGGCCTCACCACGCTGGTGCCGTCGTGGTTCGTCGCCGGCTGGCTCCTCGTGCGCTTCAACCGCATGCAGAAGGCGCTGAACGCGAAGACCGGCCGCACCCCCGGGGCCCGTGCCCGGCCGGAACGCCCGGCGCGCGGGAAGAGGACGCCACCGCCGACCCCGCCCGGTCCACCCCCGTCCAAGCGCTACACCCCGCCCAAGTCCTGAGCGCGGCTCAGGGCTCCACGAGCAGCGCGGAGCGCAACAGTCGCAGGATCTCCTGCCGGCGACGGACGAGCGAGCGCGCGGTCGGCTCCTCGCCGAGCGCCCGCAGTACCTCGACCTCGGTGATCATGCCGACCACGGTGGAGTAGATGGCGAGCAGCAGCAACCGGGGCTCGTGGCGGCGCATGTGGCCGGCGTCCATCTCCGCCTCGAGGAAGGCGCAGGCGCGGGCGACGAGCGGGTCGAGGGCGAGCGTCAGGCGGGTGGCCGCCGGCGGGCCCAGCCGGCCGACCTCGCGCACGAGGCCCAGCAGCTCCGGGCGCCGGGCGGCCAGCCGGAACACCGAGCGCACCACGGCCTCCACTCGGTCCCAGCCGTCGCCGGCGCCGTCGAGGGCGTGCTGCAGGGCGGTCGCCAGCTCGGCCGCGGAACGGTCGATGAGCGCCTGGAGCAGGACCTCCTTGGACGAGAACCAGTAGAGGATCGACTGTTTGCGCAGGCCCAGGCCCTCGGCCAGGGCGTCGAGGGAGGTGGCCTCGTAGCCGCGGGTGCCGAAGGAGACGAGCGCGGCGTCGAGGATGCGGTCCGCCGTGCCGGGCTCAGCCATGGCCTCCCCTTGTCGGGTGGCCGTGCCAGGCCACCACCTTGGCCTACCACATGGTAGGCAGGACATGGTAGACAGAAGCGGTGCCCGCGGCGCACACGTCCCCCGTCCTGCCGAGCCCCCTGCCGGCTCTGGCCGAGGCCCTGTCGGGCAAGCGCCTCTTCGTCACCGGGGCCACCGGCTTCCTCGGCACCGCCCTGGTCGAGCGGCTCCTGCGTGAGGTCCCGGGCTGCCACGTGACGGTCCTCGTCCGGCCCACGAGGCGCCTCGACGCCGCCGCCCGCGCCACCCGGGAGATCCTGCGCAACGACTGCTTCGACCGGTTGCGGGCCGAGTCCGGCGCCGCCTTCGACGCCATGGCGGCGGAACGGTTGACCGCCGTGGCGGGAGACGTCGGGAGCGACGGGCTCGGTCTCGACGACACCGGCCGCGCCGCGCTCGCCGACGCAGACGTGGTCGTCCACTCGGCGGCCACCGTCGCCTTCGACGCTCCGCTCGACACCGCGGTGGAGGTCAACCTGCTCGGCCCGGCCCGCGTGGCGGCGGCCATCGCCGCCGTCGCCGGGGAGCGGGCCACCCGGCATCCCGATCGTTCCCCCACGCACCTCGTCTCGGTGTCCACCGCCTACGTGGCCGGCACCCACCAGGGCGAGGCCACCGAGACGCTCTACGACGAAGCCGTGCAGTCGGGCGCCCGGGTGCGTACCCACACCACCGTCACCACCGACGTGGACATCGACGCCGAGGTGCGCAGCGCCCGGCGCCTGCGTCAGGACCTGCAGGACGAGTCGCGCCGTGGGGACCGGCTGCGCCGGTTCACGAAGGCCGCGCGGGGCGAGCTCGGGGCGGCGGGCGCCCACCTCATCGCCGAGCGGGCCGAGAAGCTGCGCGACGAGTGGGTCCGCAGCGAGCTCGTGAAGGCGGGGCAGCACCGGGCCCAGTCGCTCGGCTGGCCCGACGCCTACGCCTTCACCAAGGCGCTCGGTGAACGCGCCCTCGTGCGCGGGTTCGGATCGTCGGTTCCGATGACGGTCGTGCGCCCCTCCATCATCGAGTCGGCCCTCGCCGAGCCGCGACCGGGATGGATCCGTGGATTCCGCATGGCGGAGCCGATCATCGTGTCCTACGCCCGGGGCCTGCTCCGGGAGTTCCCCGGCATCCCCGAAGGCGTCATCGACGTCATCCCCGTCGACATGGTGGTGGCCGCCATCATCGCCGTGGCCGCCGCCGGGCCCGACCCGGCGGGACCGACGACAGTGCAGGTGGCGTCGGGGGTGCGCAATCCCTTGCGGTACGGGCAGCTCGTCGACCTTGTGCAGTCCTGGTTCACCGAGCGTCCGCTCTACGACGCCGACGGTCAGCCCATCGTCGTGCCGGACTGGTCCTTCCCCGGCCACGGGCGCGTCCAGCGACAGCTGGAACGGGCCACGAAGGCCCTCGGGGCGGCCGAGAAGGTCCTCGGCGCCCTACCGGTGCGGGGCCGGAGGGCGGAACTGGCGGCCCGCGTCGAGGAACGCAAGGACCAGGCCGGCAGGGCGCTCGGGTACGTGGAGCTCTACGGCGCGTACACCGAGACCGAGGCGCGCTTTCGCATCGACCGCCTGCTCGCCCTCTTCTCGCGACTGCAGCCCGAGGACCGGACGCGCTTCGCCTTCGATCCGGCGGTCATCGAGTGGCCCCGCTACGTCCACGAGATCCACCTGCCGTCGGTGGTGGAGCACGCCCGCGTGCGCACCACCGCGGCGCGCTCCACGATGGCGAGCCGGTCGGATCGGGCCCGCAAGGCCATCCTGTCGCCCGACCGCCACCTGGCCGCCTTCGACCTCGAGAACACGTTGGTGGCCTCGAACGTGGTCGAGTCCTATGCCTGGCTCGCCACCCGGCACCTGCCGGTGGCCGACCGCGTCACGCTGACGGCCCGCATCCTGCGCGAGGCGCCGACGCTGCTCGCCCTCGACCGCCGCGACCGCGGGGACTTCCTGCGCACCTTCTACCGCCGCTACGAGGACGCACCGGCGGATCTCCTGCGCGCCGACGCCACCGAGCTGTTCCATCACCTGCTGCTCACGAAGTCCTTCCCCGCGGGCATGGCCCGCGTGCGCGCGCACCGTGGGCTGGGACACCGGACGATCCTCATCACCGGCGCCCTCGACTTCGTGGTGGAGCCGTTGCGGCCCCTCTTCGACGAGGTGGTGTGCGCCTCGCTCGGCGTGGACGACGAAGGCCGCTTCACCGGACGGCTCGAGCACCTGCCGCCCACGGGCGAGGCCAGGGCGCTGGTGCTCGCCGAGTACGCCGGCGCCGAAGGGCTCGATCTCGGCGAGGCCGTCGCCTACGCGGATTCCGCCTCCGACCTCCCCCTGCTCGAGGCGGTGGGCTTCCCCGTGGCGGTGAACCCCGAGGCGAAGCTGGCCGCCATCGCCCGGCGCCGGGGCTGGCACGTGGAGCAGTGGGAGAAGGCGGGGGGCCGGGCCCGGCCACCGCTGCCGATGGGGCCGGTCGACCTGCGGGCCTCGCGTTGGTGGGCCCGCCTGCAGGAGGCCGGTCGCCGATGAGGGCACTCGTCTTCGAACGGAGCCTCCCCCGCTTCGCCGCGGCCCGCGTGGCCGCCACCGTCGTGGGTTCCGGACGCGGGGCCGGCGTCAGCCCGCTCCGCCTCACCGACGTGGCGCCTCCGGAACTGCCCGGGCCGGCGTGGGCGCGCGTGCAGCCCATCCTGGCCGGGATCTGCGGATCGGACCTCGCCACCATCGACGGACGCAGCTCCCGCTACTTCGAGGACATCGTGAGCTTCCCCTTCGTGCCGGGGCACGAAGTCGTCGGCGTGGTGGAGGAGCCCGCCGCCAACGGCGGGCCGTCGGCCGGCACCCGCGTCGTGCTGCAGGCCGTGCTCGGGTGCGAGCCGCGCGGCATCACCCCGCCGTGTGCGGCCTGCGCGTCGGGGCACACGGGCTCGTGCGAGCGCATCGCCTTCGGGCACCTGGCGCCGGGGCTGCAGACGGGCTTCTGCACCGACACCGGCGGGGGGTGGTCGACGGCAGGGCTCGTGGCCCACACCAGCCAGCTCCACGTGGTGCCCGACGGACTGACCGACGAGGACGCCGTGATGGTCGAGCCCACGGCCTGCGCGGTGCACGCGGCGCTCGGGGCGTCGGTCGAGCCCGGCGCCACCGTGGCCGTCCTCGGCGCCGGCACCCTCGGGCTGACCACGGTGGCCGCGCTCCGCCACCTCACCCAGCCCGGCGCCATCCTCGTGGGGGCCAAGTACCCGCACCAGCGCCGCCTGGCCGAGGATCTCGGGGCCGATGTGGTCGTGCCCCCCGACCAGCTGCTGCGGGCCGTGCGCC
>DASRBM010000147.1:0-3853 GCA_035653635.1 Acidimicrobiales bacterium
GCATCGCCCCGCTCTCCTCCACCCCGCAGTACGCGGTGACGAAGGCGGCTGTGGTGACGCTCACCGAGGTCCTCTACGCCCAGCTGCGGGCGGCCGGTGACCTCGTGGGCGCGTCGGTGCTCTTCCCCGGTCCCAACATGCTGCGCACGGGGCTCTTCGAGTCGTGGCGGACACGCCCCGAGCGCTTCGCCAAGACCCGGCCGCGCCGCACGCCCTACGTCACGGTGGAGCAGCTCGAGGAGCAGATGCGCGCGGCGGGCGTCGAGCCGCAGTACACCGAGCCCTCCGACGTGGCGGCCCAGGTGGTGGACGCCATCCGCACCGACCGGTTCTGGATCCTGCCCGCCAGCGAGCACACCGACGAGACGATCCGCCGGCGGGCCGAGTCCATGCTCGAGCGCGCCAATCCCACCTATCTCGACGCCGTGCCCAAGGGCAGCGGCACACGCGGCAAAGGAGCAGCCGACGATGACGCAAGGTGACGCCTACGTCGTGATCTCGGCCGACAGTCACGCCGGGCTGCCGACCGAGCTGTACCGCGACTACCTGGAGCGCAAGTACTGGCCCGCCTTCGACGAGTTCCTGGCCGGACGGGGCCAGCGCCTCGAGGAGATCCGCCGCCAGGGCATCTCCGACGAGGAGTTCGCCCGCCGCTGGTACGAGGAGCACGGCGAGGGGCTCGAAGGCGGCTGGGACGCCGGGCGGCGCGACAAGGAGATGGACGCGGACGGCATCACCGCCGAGGTCATCTTCCCCGACGCCGACGCGGTCGAGAGCCGCACCTGCGCGCCGTTCGGGACCGGCCTCGGCCTGTCCGGCGACCACGAGCCCGAGCTCGGCCTGGCCGGGGCGCGGGCCCACAACCGGTGGCTGTCCGAGATGTGCGCCGAGGCGCCCGAGCGGCGCCGGGGTGTCGCCCTCGTGCAGATCACCGCTCCCCAGGCCGACGTGCTGGCCGAGATCCGCCGGGCCAAGGAGTCGGGGCTGGCGGCGGTGATGATCCCGGCCATGTGGATGCACCAGGAGCCCTACCACTCCCGGCAGTACGACCCCGTGTGGGCGCTGTGCCAGGACCTCGAGATGCCGGTCGTGACCCACTCCGGTCCGGCCGACAAGGACTCCTACGACGACCACCTCGGCATCTACGTCACCGAGGTGGTGTGGTGGCCGGCGCGGCCGCTGTGGTTCATGTTGTGGTCAGGCGTGTTCGAGCGCTTCCCCGGACTGCGCTTCGGGGTGACCGAGGCGGGCTGCTGGTGGGTGCCGGGACTGCTGTGGTTCTGGGACCGGCTGTATCTCGGTCAGAAGGGCGCCGAGAAGCTGGCCTCGCTCGGGCTCGAGACCCAGCCGAGCGAGCAGTTCGACCGCAACTGCTTCATCGGCGCGTCGAACACCAAGCGACGCGAGATCGGCATGCGCTACGAGATCGGCCTCGACAACATGCTGTGGGGAAACGACTTCCCCCATCCCGAGGGCACCTGGCCGCGCTCGCGCGAGTGGCTGGCGAAGACCTACCACGACGTGCCCGTGGCCGAGACCCGACGCATGATCGGCGAGGCGGCGGCAGAGGTCTACGGCTTCGACCTCGCCGCCCTGCGGGCCACGGCCGACCGTCTGGCCGTCACCCCCGAGAGCCTGGGGCAGACCGACGACGAGGCGGCCGTGCGCGCCTGGGCCGGGCACAAGGAGGTCGGGCGGCACTGGCTCACCGGCCACGACTTCCCCTTGGCCCCGGTCCCCGGGCGTCCCGCCTGACCGGCGGGCGATCAGGCGCCCCTGCCGGCGAGCACGGCGTCGATCGCCTCGAGCTGGGAGGCGGTCCCCTCCTCGCGCCACTCGGGGAGTTCCATCCCGTCGAGGAAGGCCCCTTGCTCGGTGAGCACGACGGCGGTGCCGCCGTCGACGGCACGGAACTCGACCGTGGTCTGCGACAACGTGGTCGGTCTCCCGTCGGAGGTCATCACCGACGAGTAGGCGATGCGCTCGCCGTCGACGATGTCGCGGTAGACGGTGTCGAAGCGCAGCTGCTTGCCGTCGTGCTCGGCCGACACCGACTCGCGGCCGTCCACGCGGAAGTCGAGCTCGTGATCGCCCGATCCCGGCGCGAACCACTGCGCCTTCAGCGACGGGTCGGCCCAGGCGGCGAACACGGCCGGCAGGGAGTGCGGATAGGTGCGCTCCAGCGTGAAGGTGGCGTGGGTGACGTTGCGGTCCATGGTCAGTGCTCCTCTTGTCGTGTGATCTCGTTCCGTGCCAGCACCGCGCCCAACCGGTCGAAGCGGCGCTCCCACTCCGTGCGCAGCTCGTGCATCCACTGCTCCGCGGCGCGGAGCACGGCCGGCTCCAACCGGCAGGTACGGACCCGCCCCTCCTTGGCGGAGCGCACGAGGCCGCAGGACTCGAGCACCTGCAGGTGCTGCATGACGGCCGGCAGCGACATGGCGAGGGGCCGGGCCAGCTCGGACACCGAAGCCGGGCGCTCCACCAGCCGCTCGACCAGCGCCCGCCGGGTCGGATCGGCGAGGGCCTGGAAGAGGTCGTCGAGGGCGGGCATTTGGTTAGGCACTGACTTAACTATTCATGGCCCGCCGGCGACAGTCAAGTCATTTCTTAAGTATGGTCCCCGACCTCGGGTCGGTCCCGGCCGGGTCTGTCCCGGCGGGCCGATGGGTACCTCACGCGCATGGCCGACGACCGAGCGGGCGGCACCGCTCTCCTGGAGCCGCTCAAGGAGGACCGGCGCCGCATCGAGACCATCGTCGGGCGACTGCGCACGGCCGACGAGCCCGGCGCCCGGGCCGATCTCGCCAGCGAGTTGGTCCGGGCCGTGTCGCGTCACGAGGACACCGTGGAGCGGGCGCTGGTGCCCGAGCTGCACGGCCGGCTCGACGAGCGGGACGTGGAGCTCCAGTCCCGCCAGCGTCAGCAGCTGCGCGAGGCCATGACCGTCATCCACGAGCGGACGGCCCACATCGACCCGCGCAACGTGCACGCGTCGGATCCCGAGGGCTTCGAGCAGGCGGTGGACACCGTGCTCGAGATGCTCCCCTCCCACCTCGACGCCATCGACCGGGCGGTGGCGTCGGCCACCGGCTCGTTGTCCGCCGACGAACGCCGCGCGCTCGCCAAGGCGGTGGAGAAGGCGGCCCGCAACGCGTCGGAGCGCCCCGTGCCGCCGCGCACCGCCGTCGGGCGGGCGCTCAGCAACCTCCATGTGAAGCTCGACCACACGGTGGAGGACGTGGCGACGCCCCACCATCCCGAGACGGACCGCCTCGAGGACTGAGCGGCGTGAGCGCCGCGCCGGGGCACGTGCAGAGCGGCCCGGTCGATCGGCCCGTGCGGACCGGCCCGGTCAAGCGGCGTGGTGGAGCTTCCCCTCCCGCCGCAGCAGCCGGGTGAAGGTGGCGTCGACACCGTCGGCGAAGCGCGCCACGTCAGGACAGCGGTCCCGGTCCGCCTGCAGGCCCACCGTCAGCTTGCCGTTGTAGGTGAAGGCGGCGACTCCGACGGCCAGGTTGCCGGCGAGCGGCACGAACGGGAACACCTCGAGCATCCGGGCACCGAGGCAGTACAGCGGGGCGGGCGGACCGGGGACATCGGTCACCACCACATTGACGAACGGCTGATGCTGCACGATGCCCGACACGAGGTGCATGGCTGCGGCGGGCAGATGGTCGAGCAGGCCGACCAGCGCGTCGCCGGCGGCGTCCTGATGCTCGGCCTTGCGCCGGGCGACGGCATCGGAGACGGCGTCGAGCAGGAGGAGCGGATCGTCGACGTCGAGCGGCAGGCGGACGACGAAGGCCGACACGTCGTTGCCGAGGGCGACCGCCCCGTGCCCGCCGTGGCC
>DASRBM010000148.1:0-3393 GCA_035653635.1 Acidimicrobiales bacterium
GTCGGCAACGGGGTGGAGCTCGACCGCTTCACCGGGGCGCAGCCGATCGACACCGATGGACCCACGATCCTGTTCATCGGCCGGCACGAGAAGCGCAAGGGCCTCGACGTGCTCCTCGGCGCCTTCGATCGGCTCGATGACGCGCTGCAGGCCCGTCTCTGGGTCGCGGGGGAGGTCCCCGAGACGAAGACGTTGCGTCACCGGTACGACGGACACGGGCGCATCCACTGGTTGGGCCGCATCGACGATGGGGAATTGGCCGCCCGGATGGCCGGAGCGGACGTGCTGTGTGCTCCGTCGCTGCACGGCGAGTCGTTCGGGATCGTCCTCGTGGAGGGTATGGCGGCGCGCTGCGTCGTGGTGGCGAGCGACCTCCCCGGATACCGCGAGGTCCTCGGCCGATTCGGTCCGCTCGTCCCCCCCGGTGACGTCGACGCGCTCGCCGCTGCGCTCACGGCCGTCCTGTCCGACGTGCGGGCCGACGGGGGAGTGGCGTCGCAACGGGCACTCGACGCCGCGGCCCGTCACGCGGAGCAGTGGTCCATCGACGTGATCGCCGAGCGCTACGTGGCGGTGTACGAGCGCGCTGTCGCTATGGACTCCGGCCCCTGACCGGAGGGCCCGATGCCGGCCGAGTCGTTGCCGGCACCGCCCGCCCCATGGAGCCGGCCCCCCGCCAGGGGGCCTGCCCGCCTCGTAGACTCGCCGGGATCATGTCCGACGACTCCGAGGCTTCGGCCCGTTCCAGCGGCTCGTCCGGGTCGGGCTCCGGTTCGTCAGGATCCGGAGGTCGCCGTCGTTCGCGCGGGGGTCGCCGCCGGGGCGGTGGCGGCGCCGGCGGGAGCAGCGGTGCTGGTGCCGGCGGGGCCGCCACCGCCCCGGCGGGGAACCGCCCGAGCCAGGGGGGCGGCGCACAAGGCGGACAGAAGGGCCAGGGACGCACCCAGGGGCAGGGCCAGAACCAGGCCGGCCGCAACCGCGGCGGAGGCGGGTCCGGGAGCAGCGGAGGTGGTGGAGGCGGAGGCCGCGGACGAGGCGGTGGACGGCGACCTTCCGGGCAGGGTGGCGGCGGGCAGCGGCAGGGTGGCCAGCGCGGGGGTCAGGGCAGGTCGCCGTCGCGCAGCACGGTGATGACCGCCGAGCCGGTCGCCGTCGCGCCCACGGAACAGGTGCGCCTCGCCGTCACCGACGATCCGGCTTCGGCGGTGGCAACGAACCGGCGGCGGGCGATGACCCTGGCCGTGCTGCCGGGGGTGGTGCTGCTCGTGATCGGCGCGGTGGTCGGGGCCGCCGCTGGTGCACTGGTCGTGGGTGTGGTCGTCGGGGCAGCGCTGGGGGTGGTGGCCGTCGTCGGGTTGCGGCGGGCTGCACCGGGGATCGTCCTACGCGGCCTGCGGGCCGAGCCGATCGATGAGGACGACGTGCCGGGCATCGCCACCTTGGTCGAGGGCCTGTGCGCCACGCTCGGACTCACGCAGCCGACGCTCTACTCGGTGGACGAGCGGATGCCGAACGCGCTGGCCGTCGGGCGCGGATCGTCGGACGCGGCGCTCGTGTGCACCACCGGTCTCATCGACGGCGGGCTCGATCCCGTCGTGCTCGAGGGGGTGCTCGCCCACGAGCTCACCCACGTCAAGCGCGACGACGTGGCGCCCGCCACCATCGCCGCCGCGCTCGTGCTGTCGGTCGGGCGTGTCGTCCCGGTCGGCGGCGCCGGCATGGTGCACCGCATCGCCGGCCGGGGCCGGGAATTCGCCACCGACCGCCAAGCCATCCGGGCGACGCGGTACCCGCCGGGGCTGCGGCAGGCCCTGGCCGCCTTGTGGGAAGCGCCGCCGAGCGGGAGCGGGGGGATCGTGGTGCGGCGTGCCGGTCAGGTGACCCGCTGGTTGTGGACGTCGGTGCTGCCGGACGCGCAGGGGATGCGGCCCAGCGGCGCCGAGATGGTCGGCGAGCTCGACCTGCCCTCGGTGCGCATCGCCGCCCTCGACGAGTGGTAGTCCGGCGCCGAGGCCGGCGCCCCTGCGGGCACAGGCACAGGCACAGGCGCAGAACGGTCGTCGCTCCCGGAAGTTCGTCCTGGCCCGGACGGTAGAATGACGGGCATGGACGAGCCCCGCACCGGTACGACCCGCGTCAAGCGCGGCCTGGCGGAAATGCTGCGCGGCGGCGTCATCATGGACGTCGTCACCGCCGAGCAGGCCAAGATCGCAGAGGACGCAGGCGCGGTCGCCGTCATGGCGCTCGAGCGGGTGCCGGCCGACATCCGGGCCCAGGGTGGCGTGGCCCGGATGAGCGATCCCGCGCTGATCGAGGCCATCGAGGAGGCCGTGACCATTCCGGTCATGGCGAAGGCCCGGATCGGGCACTTCGCCGAGGCCCAGGTGCTGCAGGCGCTCGGTGTCGACTACATCGACGAGAGCGAGGTGCTCACGCCGGCGGACGAGGCCCACCACATCGACAAGTGGGCGTTCCGCATCCCCTTCGTGTGCGGCGCCACCAACCTGGGCGAGGCGCTGCGTCGCATCTCGGAAGGAGCGGCGATGATCCGCTCCAAGGGTGAGGCGGGGACCGGCAACATCGTCGAGGCCGTTCGGCACCTCCGCTCCATCATCGGAGACATCCGCAAGCTGACGCAGGCCGACGCGGCCGAGCGCTACGGCTGGGCGAAGCAGCTCGCCGCGCCGATCGACCTCGTGACCGAGGTGGCCGAGACGGGCCGGCTCCCGGTGCCGATGTTCTGCGCCGGCGGCATCGCCACGCCCGCCGACGCGTCGCTCGTGATGCAGCTCGGCGCCGAGGCCGTGTTCGTCGGGTCCGGCATCTTCAAGAGCGAGGACCCGGCTCGCCGGGCCCGGGCCATCGTCGAGGCGACGACCCACTACGGCGACGCCGAGATCGTGGCCAAGGTGAGCCGCGGCCTCGGGTCGGCCATGCCGGGCCTGGAGATGGGTTCGCTCGAGCAGCATCTCGCCGACCGGGGCTGGTGAGCATGAGCCACCCCACCGAGGTGCCTCCAGGTGGAAATCGGTGTCCTCGCGCTGCAGGGGGACGTCTCCGAGCACCGCGTCGCGCTCGCTGATCTCGGGGTCGCCGCCCGGACCGTCAAGCAGCCGGACGACCTGACCGGGGTCGAAGGCGTCATCCTCCCCGGCGGGGAGTCGACCACGATGTCGATGCTCCTCGATTCGTCGGGACTGCGCGAGCCACTGGCCAAGCAGATCGAAGCCGGGTTGCCGGTGTTCGGCACCTGCGCCGGCATGATCCTCCTCAGCCGCGACGTGCTCGACGGCCGGCCCGATCAGCGCTCATTCGGAGTGATCGACCTCTCGGTGCGCCGCAACGGGTACGGGCGGCAGATCGATTCCTTCGAGTGCGACGTGGACGTCCGCG
>DASRBM010000149.1:0-2337 GCA_035653635.1 Acidimicrobiales bacterium
GTCGGCGTGTTCCAGGTGGAGAGCCGGGCCCAGATGGCGACGCTGCCGCGCATCGAGCCCCGGACCTTCGCTGATCTCGTGGTGGAGGTCGCCATCATCCGGCCCGGTCCCATCCAGGGCGGATCGGTCCACCCCTACATCCGGCGGCGCCAGGGCCTCGAGGCGCCCGACCCCCCACACCCGCTGCTCGAGCGGGCCCTGCGCAAGACACTCGGCGTGCCGCTGTTCCAGGAACAGCTCATGCAGATCGCCATCGACGCGGCCGGCTTCACGGGGGCCGAGGCGGACGAGTTGCGCCAGGCCATGAGCGCCAAGCGCTCGGGGGCCCGCATGGCCCGCCTGCGCGACCGGCTGTTCGCCGGCATGGCCGAGCGCGGCATCACCGGTGACGTGGCCGAGGAGATCTTCGCCAAGCTGTCGGCCTTCTCGAGCTTCGGGTTCCCCGAGAGCCATGCCGTGTCCTTCGCCTATCTGGTCTACGCCAGCGCCTGGTTGAAGCTGCACTACCCGGCGGCGTTCTGCGCGGCGCTGCTCAATGCCCAGCCGATGGGCTTCTGGGCCCCCCAGTCGCTCGTGGCCGACGTCCGCCGCCACGGGGTGCGCGTCCTGCGTCCGCACGTCAACGTCTCGGAGGCCGAGGCCTCGCTCGAATGGGAGACCGACGGCGCGGGCCGTGCCGGCGCGGGCCGTGCCGACGGTGCGAGCGGTGCCGACGCGGGCGGTGCGGGCGGCGCCGCCGAGGGCCAACCCGCCATCCGCATCGGACTCTCCATGGTCCGCACCATCGGCGACGACCTGGCTCGCCGCATCGCCGAGAGCCGGCCCTACGGATCGGTGGAGGACCTGGTGCGCCGCACCGGGATCCGCCGGGCGTCGCTCGAGGCGCTCGCCACCGCCGGAGCGTTGTCGGGGATGCCTCCACGCCCGGGGGCGAAGCCGGCGGTCGACCGCCGGGCGCTGCTGTGGGCGGCGGGCGCGCTGGCCCAGGGAACGGCCGACCGGCTGCCAGGTCTCGTGACCGGCACCGACGCCCCCCCGCTCCCGACGCTCTCGGCGGTGGACGAGGTGGAGGCCGACCTGTGGTCCACCGGGATGGCGGTGGAGACGTCGGCGCTCGAGCTGGCCCGGCCCGAACTCGACCGCATGGGGGTGGTGCGCGCCGGGGCGCTGCACCAAGCGAACGCCGACAGCAAGGTCCTCGTCGGCGGCGTGGTGACCCATCGGCAGCGGCCCGACAGCGCCAAGGGCACCGTCTTCCTGAACCTCGAGGACGAGACGGGCATGGTCAACGTGATCTGCTCGCCAGGGGCCTGGCAGCGGTGGCGACATGTGGCCCGGAGCGCGCCCGCCTTGCTCGTCCGGGGCCGGCTCGAGCGGCTCGACGGGGTGGTGAGCGTGGTGGCCGAGCGGATATCCGCTCTGGAGCTGGCGGTGCTGGCCGGGCCGCCGTCACGCGACTTCCGCTGAGCCGCGCGACGAGTTGGTGAAGAATTGCGAAAACCGGTCAAGCGCGCACGACCGCACGCCGATACCTGAGGCACCTCGGAGCCCAGGAGCACCTGTCATGAAGAGCTGCCCAGGACAGCTGGTCGTCCACCGTGACGGGAGCGTGGCCTACTGCACCGAGGACCAGCACGGCGCCGTCTGCGCCGGAGAGGACCGGCCCCATCGCCGCGGCATCTTCGCCTGTCGTCTCGTGTCCGACGACCACTGCGACTACTGCAGCTCCGTCGTCCTCGGCGCCCTGCGCTGACCGTCGTCTCGCACCGTGACCTTCGGCCCTCGTGGCCGAGGGCCACAACCTCGCGCCACCGCATCCCACCAGGTTCGACCACGCTTCGTGATGCTCGTTGTGGTCGCCTTGGCTCCACCCCCGGCCTCCGCGCGCCGATCCCGAAGAAGGGACGCGGAGGGGGGAGATTCCACATGGCGATGTGCAACGGCTGCCTCGTATTGCACCGTGACGGCGAGATCGCATACTGCTCCGAGGAGATCGACGGCGGCACCTGCAGCGGATACCACATGCCCCACCTCGCCGGCGTCATGGCCTGCCGGGTCACCCCGCGGGGAAGCCGCTGCGAGCACTGCGACGAAGTGATGATCCGCAGGCTCCTCGGGGCTCCCGACTTCGTGCCCGCCGGACTCCGCACGGTCACCAACTGACCGCCGCCGCTCCCCGGCGGCGACCTGTGGCACCATCGCGGCGGTGAGCAAGGCCGACGACGGGCAACGCCTCCGCCACCTGGCAGCGCTCCGCCGGGTGCGCGACCGCATCGACCGGGAGTACGCGGAGCCCCTCGACGTCGAGGCGCTCGCCCGCGGCGCGCACATGTCGGC
>DASRBM010000150.1:0-3557 GCA_035653635.1 Acidimicrobiales bacterium
CACCCATGTCCCGGTGCCAGGTGGCCCAGAAGAGCTTCGAGATCGACGCCTCCGGGGGCGCCACCGGACCGTCCACCCCGGTCAGCGACCGCAACGTGTTGAGTCGCAGGATCGACAGCCTGGCCCACAGGGCGGCGAGACGCTGGCGCACGACCGGATCGGACGACCTCCCGTTCTTGCGGGCCAGCTCGAGGACGAGGTCGAGCTGGCGTCGGAAGTACACGATGTCGCCGAGCAGGCCGACGCCCCGTTCGAAGGCGAGGGTGGCGAGGGCGACCCTCCAGCCGTCGTCGACGGCACCCACCACGAGATCGGCCCGGGTCCGAGCACCGTCGAAGAAGACCTCGTTGAACTCGGCCGTGCCCGTGATCTGCTTGATGGGCCGGATCTCGACACCGGGCTGATCCATCGGCACGAGCAGGTACGAGAGCCCTCTATGGCGGGGCAGGTCGGGGTTGGTGCGCGCCACCACGAAGCACCAGTCGGCCCACTGCGCATACGAGGTCCACACCTTCTGGCCCGTGACCACCCACTCGTCTCCGTCGCGCACGGCCCTCGTCTGGACGTTGGCCAGGTCGGAGCCGGCGTCCGGCTCCGAATAGCCCTGGCACCACAGTTCGGCGCCGAGGCGGATGGGCTCGAGGAAGCGCGACCGCTGCTCGTCGGTGCCGTAGGCGATGAGGGTCGGCCCGAGGAGGCCCTCCCCGAACACGCCGACGCGCGCCGGAGCGTCCGCCCGCACGTACTCCTCGTTCCAGATGACCTGCTGGGCCATCGACGCGCCGCGACCGCCGTAGGCCTGCGGCCATCCGACGCATGTCCAGCTCGAGGCACCGAGATGACGCTCCCAGGCCATCCGGAGCTCCCGGCCCTCGTGCTCGTTGCCGGCGCGTCCGAGTCCCCGGGCTTCGGCGAACGGCCCCTGCAGGTTGGACTCCAGCCACGACCGCGCCTGGTCCCGGAAGGAGGCGTCCTCGGGGCTGTCGTGGAGATCCATGCGGCGGTCGCTCTCCGGACGGCCTGTCCCCCGCCCGTTTCTGACGCGACGTTAGCAAAGCGCTGCTTCCGCCATCCGCCCAGGTGAACGGGGTAATCCGACGCCTCCGGTCGGTGGCGCCGCTGCCGACGACGCGCGGACGACCGGCCCGGCAGTGGGCGTCCGATCATCGGGGAACAACCGGCGCCGCGGGCATGTTCTGGGGTACGTGACAGTGTTTTACCGAGGCAAACGCCGGTCACAGAGGAGGCCCGCGGTGACACCCGACATCGTCAAGTCCGACCGGGAGTGGAAGGAGCAGCTCGGTGTGGAGCGTTTCCACGTCCTGCGCGAACGGGGAACCGAGCCTGCCTGGACCGGCACCCTGCTCGACGTGCACGACCCGGGACTCTTCCGGTGCGCCGGCTGCGGAACCGAGCTCTTCCGCTCGGACGACAAATTCGACTCGGGATCGGGGTGGCCCAGCTTCACCCGGGCGGTGCGCGACGGCGTGATCGAAGAGCACGCCGACCGCTCCTTCGGCATGGTCCGCACCGAGATCACCTGTGCCTCGTGCGGAGGACATCTCGGTCACGTGTTCCCCGACGGGCCGGCGCCGACGGGCTTGCGCTACTGCGTCAACTCCCTGTCGCTCGAGTTCGAGCCGGCCACCGACGCAGGCGACGGGGCGGAGAAGACGGCCAAGGTCTGAGCGCCCGTCGCCGGAGACGGGGGTGTCGTCACCCTGTCCTCGAGGAGCTCGAAGAGCGAAGAGGCCCACGCCGCTTCGGACCACCGGCCTGCGGCGCAGAGCGCGGCCTCGGCCGCCGCGCAGGTCTCGAGCGCGTCGAACACCTCCTCCCGGGTGAGCACCACGACCGGCGCGAAGGGCGCCGGCGGAAGCGGTTCCCCCGGGCCACGGAGCAGTTCGGCCGGGACGCGCAGATCTTCCGTGGAGGTCACGATCGCTCCCGGGCGCGCCGCGCCGCCGTACGGACGACCGGAACGGCCAGGACCAGCACGCCGACGAGCTGAGTGATCTGCGCTGTCACCGGGCCACGGTGTGCCCACCAGAGGGCCGGCCCGAAGCCGGAGACGTCGACCATCGACACGGGGGAACCGCCTTCCGCTCGGGGTGCTGCTCTCGGGCACGTCCCGGTGCCGCGGGCTCCACGGCACCGGGACGCACAGGGAGACGGCTCAAGCGTCGGCCGGGGTGATCTGCCCGCCGTGCATGCCGTCGACGGTGCGACGCTCGGCTCGCGTCACCTCGGCCGTGGCGAAGCGGAGGGACGGGCCGACCTCGTCCGCCGTGATCTCGACGCGGCTCCGGCGCTCGCCGAGCTCGGTCTCCCACACGTGCTGGTCGAGGCGCCCGGTCACGATCACGCGAGCGCCCTTGCCCAGGCTGAGCGCCACGTTCTCGGCCAGGTCGCGCCAGCAGACGACGTCGAAGAAGGAGGTCGCTTCCTCCCACTCCTCGCTGCCACGCGCCTGCCAGCGACGATTGACGGCGAGGCCGAAGGTGGCGTTGGCCTGACCGTCGCGGGTGTAGCGGATCTCGGGGTCCCTCGTGAGGTTGCCCGAGAGGGTCGTGCTGTTGCTCATGGAAGTCGTTGTCCTCGCTCTCTCTGCACCCCGCTCGGGGTGGCGCCCTGAGGATGCGACGAGCACCTCGCCGGCGACCTCGCAGGCGGACTGGCGAGGACCTTGCCGGCACGGGAGGAGGTCCACGACGGTGGCGATCCTGCCCGCTCGGCGGTCGACCCGAGCCCGGGCGAGGTTGTGGACACGTTGGTCTGCCAGGGCCGCAAACACCTACAGCCGTCGTCGGCCGTTGCCGATCATCTGTGTGGGACCTCAGCCACGTCGGCGGGCGTCGAGAGGGCCTTCGGGGGGCAAACGGAACGGGGCGGGCGCGGCGCTAAAGACCGCGGCCGGCCAGCTGCGGCGAGGGGGCACGTCGCCCCGCCCCGGTTCCGTCCTAGCGGTCCCCTCAGTCGTCGAGCGGGCGGAAGACCATCCCCGTGCGCGGCTTCGGGTGGAAGAACGTGCTCTTCGGGGGCATGCGTCGCCGAGCATGGGCCCACTCGCCGATCTGGGCCACCGATACCGGGCGCAGCAACACCGCCGCATCGGCGCTCCCGGCGATGACCGAGCTGACCACGGTTCGCCAGTCGTGGTGGTACTGCGTCTGAGCCCCGGGAACGCCCTCGATGGCGAGGGCGACGAGGCTCGAGTCCAGATCGGACTCGGCCGCCTCGTACGAGCCTTCCTTCGGCGTGAGGAGCCAGACGTCCTCCGCCGTGACCAGGGCCAGTGCCTGCGAGTCGGCCGCCGCCCCCACCACCTGCTCGTCGGCGGGACCGGCACGGACGGCGTCGAACCACTTGGAGAAGGCCCCGACCAGATCCGCGCCCTCGGGGATGCCGGTGACCGTGCGATGGATCGGCTTCACCGTGAGCTGATCGGGAGCGAGCTCCACGACCAGGGCCATGACGGAGTCGTAGGCGCCGCCGATCCCGTCGCGCTCGGCCCGGCGCTCGTTCTGATAGGCGAGCGCCGTCTCGTAGCGGTGGTG
>DASRBM010000151.1:0-12336 GCA_035653635.1 Acidimicrobiales bacterium
GTCCACCGCGACGTCCACGATCACCGCACCCGGCTTCATACCCCGCACCATCTCCTCGGTCACGACCACCGGCGCCCGGCCGCCGGGGACGAGCACGGCACCGATCACGAGATCGGCGTCCGCCAGCGAGCGTTCCACCACGGCGCGGGTGGAGGCGAGCGTCATGATGCGGCCGCGGTGGATCTGGTCGACCACCCGCAGCCGGTCGAGGTCGCGGTCGATGAGGAAGACCTCGGCCTCCATTCCCTGGGCGATCCATGCGGCGTTGAGTCCGACGGTGCCGGCACCGACGACCACCACCCGGGCCGGCCGCACACCGGGCGCACCGCCCATGAGCACGCCACGTCCGCCCTGGGCCCGCTCCAGGAAGTGCGCACCCACCTGTGGCGCGAGCCGCCCGGCGACCTCGCTCATGGGGGCGAGCAGGGGCAGGCCGCCCGAGGGTCCCTGCACCGTCTCGTAGCCGAAGGCCGTCGTCCTCGCCTGCAGGAGCGCCTTGGCGACCTCGGGGTAGGCGGCGAGATGCAGATAGGTGAACAGCACCAGATCGGGCCGGAGGAAGCCGAACTCCTCGGGCTGGGGCTCCTTCACCTTGAGCACCAGCTCCGCGCCCCAGGCGGCCTCGGTGGACACCAATTCGGCTCCGGCTCGGGCGAAGTCGTCGTCGAGGAGTGACGACCGCGCGCCGGCACCGGTCTCCACCAGGACGCGGTGTCCATGGGCGGTGAGCTCGAGGACGCCGTCGGGCGTCAGCGCGACGCGGTTCTCCCCGGGCTTCACCTCGGCCGGCACGCCGACGTCCACGGCGCCGACGCTAGTGCCGGCGACCCTCTTCCGAGCGCGACCCCCGGATGGGCCCCGTCGGCCGGCGGCGGGGCGGCCCGGTCCGCAGCGCGTGCCATGCTGACCCGTGTTTCTCCACGTGGACCTCGACACCGACCCGCCCGCCGTCGTTCTGGAGGAGCCCGATGACGTCGGGCGCTTCCACGTGGCCGTGCGTGGTGGCGACACCGGTCGTCTCGACACCGCCCTGCGCGCCATGGGAGTCGGCGCTCTGGAGGGCGACCATGCCGTCGTGGACCCGGACGGGCTGCGCCGCCTGGCCGCGGGACGAGTGGGCCCCGACTGGGCCGGGCGATTCGACGGCATGGTCGCCTATGCACGTGCGAAGGGCTTCGTCGGCGCCGACGGCCAGGCCATTCGGGCCCACCTGGAGTGGGAGTAGCCTCGAAGCCGGTCCGTATCCAGCACGCAAGAGGTGATCGTGAGCGCGACGCGCATCGAGACCGACTCCATGGGCCCGATCGAGGTCCCAGCCGAACGGTACTGGGGAGCCCAGACGGCACGTTCGCTCGTGCACTTCTCCATCGGCGAGGACCGCATGCCCCGGGCCGTGATCCGTGCGCTCGGAATCCTGAAGGAAGCCTCCGCCCGCACCAACGCCGAACTGGGCAAGCTCGACGCGACGGTGGCCGAGCTGATCGTCGACGCGGCGCGCGAGGTCACCGAGGGCGCCCTCGACGACGAATTCCCGCTGCGCATCTGGCAGACCGGGAGCGGCACACAGACGAACATGAACGCCAACGAGGTCATCTCCAACCGGGCCATCGAGCTGGCCGGTGGGGAGCGGGGATCGAAGTCGCCGGTGCACCCGAACGACCACGTCAACATGTCGCAGTCCTCGAACGACACGTTCCCGACGGCCATGCACATCGCGGCGGCCGAGGAGCTCGTCCACAAGCTGGTGCCCTCGGTGGAAGCTCTTCGCAGGGCTCTGGCGGACAAAGCCGAGGAGTTCGCCGACGTCGTGAAGATCGGTCGCACCCACCTGATGGACGCCGTGCCGCTCACGCTCGGACAGGAATTCTCCGGCTATGTCGCCCAGCTCGACGCCGACCTGGAGCGGCTGCGGGCCGTGCTGCCGGCCCTCTACGAGCTCGCCCTCGGAGGGACGGCGGTGGGCACCGGGCTCAATACGCATCCCGAGTTCGGCGACCGCGCCGCCGCCCACATCGCGGCGCTGACCGAGCTCCCCTTCGTGTCCGCGCCGAACAAGTTCGCCGCCCTCGCCGCCCATGACGCCCTGGTGCAGGCGAGCGGCACTCTGCGGACCCTGGCGGTGTCGCTCATGAAGATCGCCGACGACGTCCGCTGGTTGGGATCGGGACCGCGGGCCGGGCTGGCCGAGCTCATCCTGCCGCCCAACGAGCCGGGGTCGTCGATCATGCCGGGCAAGGTCAACCCCACCCAGTGCGAGGCCATGATGATGGTCTGCATGCAGGTGATGGGGAACGACGCGGCCGTCGCCGTGGCCGGCAGCCGGGGGAACCTCGAGCTCAACGTGTGCAAGCCGGTCATCATCCACAACGTCCTGCACTCGATCCGCCTGCTCACCGATGCGACCGGCACCTTCCGGCGCTATGCGGTGGAGGGACTGCAGGCCGACCGCACCCGCATCGCCCAGCACGTCGAGAACTCGCTCATGCTCGTCACCGCCCTCAACCCGATCATCGGGTACGACAAGGCGGCGGAAGTGGCGAAGAAGGCCCACAAGGAGGGCACCACGCTGCGCGAGGCGGCGCTCGGCCTCGGCTACCTGACGGCCGAGGAATTCGATGCGGCCGTGCGGCCCGAGGACATGATCCACCCGAAATGAGCGTCCTCGAACCGGCCGCGGTGGACCGGGCCCTGGCCGAGGGGCTGCGGTGGCGGCGCGCCGGTGACGAGCTCGTCAAGGAGCGCAAGGGCAGGGACTTCGCCGACTCCCTCGCCTACGTCAATGCGGTGGGAGCGTTGGCCGAGGAAGCCGACCACCACCCGGACATCGACATCCGCTGGGCCACGGTCACGCTGCACCTGTCGACGCATTCGGCCGGGGGCATCACCGACAAGGACCTGGCCCTCGCCGCCCGCATCGACGCCCTCGACCCGTGAGGCGACGGGGACGCGGCGTCGCCGGTCGGCAGTTCCGGTTCGTACCGATCGACGAGCTGCAGGGCGGGCCGCACGTGGTCGTCGACGGTGCACCCCGGGCGGGGACGGCGGCCACACTGTCGCACTGGCCGGGCACGCCCACCGATCCCCGGCTGTGGGCCGACGTGTCGGCCGAGATCGTCCTGCGGGCCCGCCACGAGATCGACCTCTTCGTCCCCGCGGGTGTGGACGCGGCCACGATCGACCACTACGACGTCGACGCCGCCATCTCGCTCGGCCTGCTCGTGTGCGAGGGGCTCGCCGACACGCATGGGCAGCTTCTGGCGCGCGCGGCGCACGTCGGCGACTTCGACGTGGTCACCGATCGCGACAGCCTCCTCGTGGCCTTCGCCCTCGACGCCCTGTCCGAAGCCACCCGCGACACGGCCGCGACGGAGGCGTTGTCGCTCCTGCCGGACCTCGTCGCCGATCCTGAGGGCGCCGAGCAGCTGTGGGGCCCGCAAGTGGCCGCCTACGACGCCGGGGTGCGCCTGCGCGAGGACGGCGGACTCGCCATCGAGGAAGACCCGGCCCTGGACCTGGCCGTCGTGCGCGTCGCCGAGGACCATCCGGATCTGGCCCGCAGCGCCTGGGCCGGCTCGCCGGCCCATCCGGCGGTCGTCCACAGCGCCACCCGGTGCCTACGGGTGGCCACCGTCCTCGGCCGCCACTTCGACGTGCGCTACCGCTACGAGTCGTGGGTCCGGCTCGGGTCCGCCCGGCCGCGGCCGCGTGTCGACCTGTCGATGCTGGCGGCACGTCTCGGCGGACTCGAGGAGGACGGGGGCCAGTGGCACTTCGACGGTGCCGCCGCCATCACCCCCGTGCTCGTCCGGGCCGACGGTCGTGCGAGCACGCTGGCGCCCGAACGGTTCCTCGGACTGCTCCGTGACGAGCTGCGGACGCTCGACGCCGGCCCCCCGGCGTGGGATCCCTACCGGGCCTGATGCGGCTGACCCGGTGACGGGCGGCGCCGATCAGGCGATGGGCATGTCCCACAGCGGGAACCAGCGGCTCAAGTCCTCCTCGAGAGGGAGGTCCTTGCCGACGATGCTCTTGATGCGCAGCTCGAGCTCGGTGTCGCGCTGCTCCTTGCCGCTCGGGGCGAAGGGATAGAAGGTGCCGCGCTTGGCCAGGTAGACCAGGAAAAGCGGGCGGTTCACGGCGTCGGCGGCGTCGGCACCGGCGTCGGGCACGAAGCCGAAGACCGAGCACAGCAGCTGGGTGCTCCAGCCGGCTTCTTCGAGCGACGAATGGACCATGTGCACCCGGGTCACGAGGTCGTCCACGGCGCCGCCGTCGATCACGATCCAGCGGTACCCGTAGGAGTCGCCGACGTGGGACACCGCCGGCTTCGCACCGCCGGGTGCGTCGTCGTCGCCGAGTTGCAGCATCTGCTCCACGTCCTTCTGCATCTGCTCGAAGGACTGGCCGGCGGGCGGCTTGAAGCACACGCCGGCCTTGCCGCTCGACACCACTCCGGCCGCGGCCTGCAGGGTGACTGCGGCCGTCGGCAGGGCGAAGAGGGCGTCGAGGTTGGCCTTGACCGGCTTCGTGCGTCCGAGGATGGTGTCGAGCAGACCCATCAGCGCGGTGTCCTCACGCCGCCCCGTTCAGCTCGGCCTCGAGGCGGGCGAGCTGGTCGAGTCGCTTCTGGAGCGGCGGGTGGGTCGAGAAGAGCGAGGACAGGCTGGTGCCGTTCGACAGCGCGGGGGTGAAGTAGAAGGCGTTGAAGTGCTCGGCGGCCCTGAGGTCGCGGGTCGGGATCCGGCCCATCTCCCCGGTCACCTTTATGAGCGCGGAGGCGAGCAGCGACGGTCGGCCGATGAGGATGGCGCCGGCACGGTCCGCCGCCAGCTCGCGGTAGCGCGACAGCGCCATGGTGAGCAGGTAGCTGATGGCGTAGACGAGGGCCGACACCACGATGACGGCGAGCTCCACCAAGGCCGCGTTGTCGTTGCGGTCGTCGCCGAATCCACCGAAGATCCCGGCGTAGAGGGTGAAGCGGGTGATGAGCCCGGCCACCATGCCGAGGAAGCTGGCGATGGTCATGACGGCGACGTCACGGTGGGCGACGTGCGACAGCTCGTGGGCGAGCACCGCCTCGAGCTCGGGCTCGTCGAGCCGCCGCATGATGCCGCGTGTGGCGCACACCACCGCATTGTTCGGGTTGCGCCCGGTGGCGAAGGCGTTCGGCATGTCGACCTCGGCCACGGCCACCCGGGGCTTCTTCATGTCGGCGAGGGCGCACAGCCGGTCGATGACCCCGTGCAGCTCGGGCTCTTCTTCCGGCGTGACGATGCGGCCGCCCATGCCGAAGAGGGCGATCTTGTCGGAGAACCAGTACTGCACGAACAGCACGCCGGCGGCGATGACGACGACCACCACGATGCTCTTGAGCACCCACCACAGCAGGCCGACGAAGGCGGCGTAGAGGACGACCATGAGGAGCCCGGTGAAGAACATCCGGGCGTTCAGCCCGCGGTCGGGCGGGATCCTGCGGGTGATGGCCATCAGTGGGTTCCCTCCTGGTCCCCGTCGGCCGGCGGCGTGGCCGGTTCGGCCTGCGCCACCGCCTCGTGAGACGACCCGGTGGCGGACGCGTCGGCGGGTTCACCGGCGCCGAGCGGGGCAGCCGGGGCCATCTGCAGCTCGGCCTTCATCTGGGCCAGCTCGTTGTCGACCTGCGAGGTCGCTGCAACCTTGTCGAGCTGGGCCTGGATGTCGTCGGTGTTGGTGGTGAGGTCGGTGAGCGCTCCCGAGGCGAGCAATTCGTCGATGGCGGACGCCCGGGCCTGCATGCTGTCGATCTTGTCCTGGGCCCGCTGCAGCGCGGCGCCGGCGTCGGACATGGAGCGGCCGATGCCGGCGGTGGCCTCGCCGATGCGCGACTGCGCCTCGGCCGCCGTGTAGCTCGCCTTCATCGTCTCCTTGCGGGTGCGGAACTGCTCCACCTGCGCCTGGATGCGCTGGACGGTGTCGGTGAGCTTCTCCTCCTGCGCGGCGATCTGCTCGTGCTGGGTCTGCAGCTCGGTGAGCTCGGCCGCGATGGAAGCGCGTCGCGAGAGTGCTTCGCGGGCGAGGTCCTCGCGGTTCTGGCCGAGTGCCTGGCGGGCCTGGTCCTGGAGCTTGGCCGCCTGCTGCTGCAGCTGGGCCGCCTGCATCTCGATGCGCTTACGGGCCGTGGCCACCTCGGCCACCGAGCGGCGCACCTTCTGCAGGTTCTCGAGCTGCTTCTCATAGGAGAGGTCGAGGGTGTCGCGCGGATCCTCGACCCGATCGAGCACCTTGTTGGCCTTGGACCGGAAGATGTTCGCCAGGCGCTGGAAGAAGCCCATGGCGTGTGGCCCCCTTCTGCGGCGTTTTGCCGTCCGTCACTCCGTGTCGGAGGGCCCGACACGTCACCAGGAGCATAGGGGAGGGCCCACGGTTCCTGGCCGCGCCGTGGGGCGGCGACCTGCTCCGACACCGCTCCGGGGAGGGGTCGGCGGCCGGCGTCGCCCCTGGCCGGCGTGCGTCGGGAGGCCCGGTACCGTGGGCCCCGATGACCGAACCCCTCTGCCTTCTCACGGTGCACGCCCACCCCGACGACGAGGCGTCGAAGGGAGCGGCGACGGTGGCGCGCTACCACGCCGAGGGCGTGCGGACCGTCCTCGTGTGCTGCACCGGCGGGGAGGAGGGCGACATCCTCAACCCGGCCATGGACACCGAGGAGGTCCGGGCCGATCTCCCCGCCATCCGGGCCCGCGAGCTGCAGGCGGCCACGGCCGCCATCGGCTACGACGAGGTCGTCCTCCTCGGGTACCGCGACTCGGGCATGCCCGAGTCGGCCGCCAACGCCGACCCCCGCTCCTTCGCCCGGGCCCCCCTCGAGGAGGCCGTCGGCAAGCTCGTGGCCGTCATCCGCCGGGAGCGCCCGCAGGTCGTCGTCACCTACGACGAGGACCAGCGCGGGTACCCGCACCCCGACCACCTGCGGGTGCACGAGATCTCGGTGGCGGCCTTCGAAGCGGCCGGGGATCCCGACGCCTTCCCCGCGGCCGGACCGCCATGGCAGCCGGCCAAGCTCTACTACGTGGGCTGGTCGTCGGCCCGGATTCTCGCCATGCACGACAAGTTCCTCGAGCTCGGACTGGAGTCGCCCTTCGGCGAGGACTGGCTCGAGCGGGCGCAGGCCAACACGCGCAGCTTCACCACCGTGGTCGACGTGAGCGGGTACACCGACGTGCGCCGACAGGCGCTCCTCGCCCACGCCACCCAGATCGACCCCACGTCGCCGTTCTGGTTCGGCCTGCCGCCCGAGGTGGCGCGGGAGGTCCATCCTGTCGACGAGTACGTCCTCGCCCGTCGGGCCCCGAGTCCCGGTCCCGTCGACCCGTCGGGCCGGCCGGGGACGGCCGGGGGCGACGATGTCGCCGACGCGGCCGGTGACCCGGGCTCGCTCCGGCTTCCGGCGGACGTGGGGCCGGCGGACGCACCGTTCGAGGACGATCTCTTCGCCGGTGTGCGCGAGCGCGCCAGTCGATAACATGCCGCGGCGTGACGCCGGACCCGTGTCCGGCGTCTGCGCCAGGGCGCGACGACCAGGAGGACGACGACATGGCGAAGTGGCTCACCCAGGAGTGGCTCGACGAAACGAGGAAGATGGCCGAGGGTCAGCCAGAGCGTCCCGGCGCATCGGCCCGGATGCAGTACGTCGTCACCGGGGCCCCCGAGGGCGACATCAGCTACTACTGGATCCTCGAGAACGGCAAGCTCGTCGAGAGCAAGCTGGGCACGCTCGACGACGCCGAGGTGACCCTCACCACCGGCTACGCCGACTCGGTCAAGATCCAGAAGGGCGAGCTCGACGCCAACGCCGCCTTCATGCAGGGCAAGGTCAAGGTCACGGGCAACATGGCCAAGGTCATGTCGCTGCTGCCGATCACCAACTCGCCGGAGTACAAGCAGCTCCAGGCCGACATCGCCGCCATCACCGAGTTCTGATCGACCGGTCCGACCTCGGACCCGCGATCAGGCCGTCGTCACCGCCTGATCGCGCATCAGGTCCCGCAGGGGCCGATACCCGATGAGGATGACGCCGGCGTCGCGCAGGGCGTCGCGCACGTGCGTGTCGTGCACGAGCAGCCGGTGGTCGTCCACCCGCGCCTCCCAGTCGGGTGCGAGGGCGAGGAGCTCTGCCGTCTCGAGGGCGGGGTGGAGGTAGATCTCGGTCACACCGGGCCCGAGGTGGTCGAGCGCGTCGAGGAGGATCTTGCGCGCCCCCATGCCCGGCGCCGTCAGCAGGTCGTCGGGGAAGACGACTCCCTCGTCGGCGGCGAGCGCCCGGAAGGGGAAGCCCGCCAGCGCCTCGGTGTGGGCACCGGTGAGGCGTAAGGGAAGCCGGAACTCGACGGCCAGCTCCAGGTAGACGTCGAAGAACTCGGGGCGCATCTGCAGCGCGCCGAGATGGGTGTCGAGATGGCTGACGTCGAACCCCCACAGGATGGCGCGCTCGATCTGGGCCCGGCATTCGCGCCGCACCTCGTCGAGGTCGGCGTGGTCCCACAGATCGTCCACCGTCCGGGGGAAGCCGCCGTCGCCGTCGAGCAACGACGGCGCCTGGGTGATCGGGCCCCAGCGGTATCGCTCGAGCTCCGAGTTGAGCGTCAGGTGGACGCCGACGTCGTCGCCCCGGTACTCCGCCGCCGCGGCGCGGGCCCAGGGGGCGGGGACCATGAGGCTGGCGCTCGTCCCGAGACCCGACCGCAGGGCGTCGAAGACACCGGCGTTGGCTGCGTGGGACTGGCCGAGGTCGTCGCAGGTGAGGATGAGCAGCTTGGCGTCCGGTCCGTAGCCGAGACGTTCTGCCAGCGAGGCCACAGGTGCGACGGTACACCGGCCGACCCCCACGACCGGCGGTCCGCCGGCCGCGCCCGCGTCAGGCGGCGTCGGCTCCTCGCGACCGGTCGTCGCCGGTGGCGGCCAGGGCCGCCCGGGCGCGGGCGAGTCCCTTGAGACCGACCCGGCGGGTTCGGGCGTCGAGCCGCCAGTCCTCGGGCCGCCGGTTCGCGGCCGGATCGCCGGCGGGGGCCGGGGACCCGGCGGCCGCCGGCTCGTCCCACTGGAGGGGGAGCTGTTCGGGCACGTGGCCATGATGCGCCGGGGGTGTAACACTCGTCGGGTGCAGCGCTACGGCATCACCATCCCCTTCGACGACGTGCCCCTTTCCGACCACGTGCCGCTCTACCGGCGACTCGTCGACCTGGGCTACACCGACGTCTGGACGGGCGAGGCAGGGGCGGCCGACGGGTTCACCCCCCTGGCCGTGGCGGCGGTCGCCGCCCCCGAGCTGCAGCTCGGCACCGCGGTGGTTCCCGTCTACACCCGTGGCCCGGGCCTGCTGGCCATGCAGGCGGCCACCATGGCCGAGCTCGCCCCCGGCCGCTTCGCGCTCGGGATCGGCTCGTCCTCGGACGTGATCGTCGAGCGCTGGAACGCCGGATCGTTCGACGAGCCCTACAAGCGTGTGCGAGACACCGTCCGGTTCCTACGCCGGGCCCTCGCCGGCGAGAAGGTCGACGAGGAGTACGACACCTTCGCCGTGCGCGGCTTCCGGCTCGGGCGGCGCATCGAACAGCCACCGCCGGTGTACGTCGCCGCGCTGCGACCCGGCATGCTCCACCTGGCCGGGCGCGAGGCGGACGGCGCCATCATCAACTGGCTGGCGGCCGACGACGTGCCCCAGGTGGTACGCGAGGTGGGGGCGGGCGCCAGCGGGAGCAAGGAGATCGTCGCCAGGATCTTCGTGTGCCCGACCGAGGACGCCGAGCGTGCCCGCTTCGTCGGGCGCATGGGCATCGCCGCCTATCTCAACGTGGCGGTGTACGCCGCCTTCCACGAATGGCTCGGCCGCGGTCCGCAGCTGAAGGGCATGTGGGACGCCTGGCGCGGCGGTGACCGTAAGGCGGCGCTCGCCGCCATCCCCGACGAGGTGGTCGACGCGTTGGTGCTCCACGGACCGGCGAGCCACATCCGGGAGCAGATCGCCCGGTACGTGGAGAACGGCGTCACCATCCCGGTCCTCATGCTCCTGCCCGGGGGCGACGACCTCGACCGGTCCCTCGCCGGACTGGCGCCCACCGCCTGACTCGCACCGACCGCCCGCCAGGCGAACACCGCCCGACACGCAGCGACGGTCTCACCGGACCGTGGACGGCACCGGCGGGCGCGCACCTCAGAGGACGGCGGCGAATGCCTCGGGGAGCGTCGGGTGCCCGAAGGCGAACCCGGCCGTGGCGAGCGCGGCGGGGCGCACGCGCTGGCTCGCGAGCAACGCCTCGTCGACGAGCTCTCGTCCGAGGGCGAGGCGCAGCACCGGCGCCGGCACGGCCAACACGGCCGGTCGGTGCAGGGCCCGACCGAGCTCGGCGGTGAACTCGCGGTTGCGCACCGGGGCCGGAGCGACGGCGTTCACCGGACCGCGCAGCGCCTCGTCGGCGAGCGCGTGCTCCACCACGCGGACCTCGTCGTCCAGGGAGATCCAGCTCGTCCACTGACGCCCGGATCCGAGCCGGCCGCCGAGTCCGGCGCGGAACAGCGGCAGCTGCCTCCCGAGCGCGCCTCCGCGGGGGGCGAGCACGATCCCACTGCGCAGCAGCACCACCCGGATGCCGGCGGCTTCCGCTTCGCCGGCAGCCGCTTCCCAACGCCGGCAGAGATCGGCGAGGAAGCCCGATCCCGGCGTGCTCTCCTCGGTGAGCTCCTCTTCGCCCCGGTCGCCGTAGAAGCCGATGGCCGAGGCCGACACGAGGACCGCCGGGGGAGGGTCCATGGCCGACACAGCCGCCACCACCGCCGCCGTCCCCTCCACGCGGCTCGACAGGAGCTCGATCTTGCGGCCGGCGGTCCAGCGCCGGTCGCCGATCCCCGCCCCGGCGAGGTGCACGACGGCTTCGGTCCCCTCGAGTCCGGCCCGGTCGACGGCGCCGGAGCGGGGGTCCCACCCCACGGCGTCGGCCGCGGTCGGGTCGGCGGTGCGCACGAGCCGGCGTACCTCGTGGCCCGACCGTGCCAGCGACGCGCACAGGGCCCGGCCGATCAGTCCGCTCGAGCCGCTCACGAGGACCCGCACCGGTTTCACGCTAGGCGCGGTCATGCCCCGCGCAGGCCGGTCGGCGGCGCGAGACTGCCCGGCATGACGCACGCATCGGCGGTGATGTTCGGGTCCTCGGGAGCGGAAGCCGGCATCATCGCCGGCGTCGTGGCCTTGCTCGTGGTCGGCTTCGGTGTGCTCTCGTCGGCCGTGCGGGTGGTGACGGAGTACGAGCGCTCGGTGTTCTTCCGGCTCGGCCGGGTTCGTCCCGAGGCGAAGGGACCGGGGGTCATCTTCCGCATACCGGTCGTCGACCGTCTGGTGAAGGTGACGCTCCGGGTGGAGGTGGTGGACATCCCGCCTCAGGCCGTCATCACCAAGGACAACGTCACGATCCAGGTCGACGCCGTCGTCTACTTCCAGGTGGTGGATCCGATCCAGGCCGTTGTCGGCGTCGACAACTTCCGCTTCGCCAGTCAGCGCATCGCCATGACGAGCCTGCGCTCCATCATCGGCCGCCACGAGCTCGACAACCTCCTCGCCCACCGCGAGGACGTGAACAACGAGCTGCGCACGGTCATCGCCGCGTCGACGGCCCACTGGGGAGTGGAGGTACGCCAGGTGGAGCTGCGCGACATCACGCTGCCCCCCGAGCTCCTGCGGGCCATGGCCCGCCAGGCCGAGGCCGAACGCGAACGGAGGGCCAAGGTCATCGCCGCCACCGGCGAGCTCGAGGCCAGCCAGGAGCTGTCAGAGGCGGCGGCCAAGCTCTACGAATCACCGGGTGCCCTGCAGCTGCGCGCGCTGCAGACGCTGGCCGAGGTGGCGAGCGAGCACAACTCGACCCTCGTGTTCCCGGTGCCGATCGAACTGCTCACCGGGTATCTGGGCAGAGCCGGTGCCTTGTCGGCGCCCGTATCCTCCCCACCACCGGCCAAGGCGGTGTCCACACCCCCGACGCCGGAGGTGGGCAGCGGAGGTCAGCCCGCCGATTCGGCGTAGCGGGCCCGGACCTCGGCATCCGAGGCACGGACCTGGGCCGCCATCAGCTCGCGGTGCTCCACCAGGGCGGCGGCCAACTTCGGGTCGGCGAGGGCCATCATGCGCACCGCCAGCAACCCGGCGTTACGGGCGCCGTTCACGGCCACGGTGGCGACGGGAATGCCCTTCGGCATCTGCACCATGGCGAGGAGCGAGTCGATGCCTCCGAGATCGCCGATGGCGATCGGCACGCCGATGACGGGCAGGGGGGTGGCGGCGGCGAGCACGCCGGCCAGGTGGGCGGCCCC
>DASRBM010000152.1:0-5718 GCA_035653635.1 Acidimicrobiales bacterium
CCGACGATCTCGGCCGGGTGATCTCGTATAGAGTATCTCATATACGAGATCTCACCGAGGAGGTAGCCGTGGCTCCGCTGACGTCGTCCGTCATCCCCACCGTCTTCGACCAGACGTCGCGGGGGGACCGGCCCTTCGACATCTACTCGCTGCTGCTCAAGGAGCGCATCGTGTTCCTCGGTCAGGAGGTCGACGACCAGATCGCCAACCTCCTGGTGGCCGAGATCCTGTACCTGGCGGCGGACGAGCCCGACAAGGACATCGCCCTCTACATCAATTCCCCCGGCGGTCTGTCCTACGCGGGCATGGCGATCTACGACGTGATGCAGCACGTGCAGTGCGACGTGTCGACCATCTGTGTGGGCATGGGGATGTCGGCCGCCGCCATGATCCTGTGCGGTGGCGCACCGGGGAAGCGCTTCGCCCTGCCCAATTCCAAGATCATGATCCACCAGGGCACGGCCGGCACCCGCGGTGCACCGCGCGACATGGAGATCCACCTGCGCGAGGTCCTCGCCACGACGCGGCGCATGGCCGAGATCATCGCCTTCCATTCGGGCCAGAGCCTCGAGCAGGTGGAGCGCGACATCGACCGCGACTTCTTCATGACGGCAGAGGAGGCGAAGGCCTACGGCCTCATCGACGAGATCATCCAGCCGGCGCGCGGGTTGTGCGCACCGGTGCGGGTGGCCGGGTGACGCCGGGCCCGCCCCGCCGGATCCGCTGTCTCGGCTGCGGCGACGACCTGGAGTCCGCCCACCCGTGGGCGACGGCCGGCTGCGGATGCGGGGACGTGGTCGTGAGCGGACGACCGTGGCGCCCGGAGGTGTGGTGGTCGGGCCGGCCCGGTGGAGGATGGCTCGATGTCACCGGGCACGATGCCACCGGGCACGAGGACGACGACGGTCCGGCCCCGGAAACCGGCGCCGAACGACACATCGGCTACCGGTGGCCTATGCCGGCAGCTCCGGTCCGAGGAGGGTGACGGTCGGCGACACCACGATGTCGCTTCGCAGGCTGTTGGCGATGAAGCACTCGCGGTGCGCCACCTCGCACAGGTGCCGGATCCGCTCTTCGGGGACCGCACTGCGCACGGTGATGCGCGGCCGGAGCTCGATGCGGTTCACCCGCGCCGGCGGGTCGCCGTCGTCCATGACCGCCTGGGCGTCGTCGTCGTAGGCGACCACGTCGATGCGGGCGCGGGCGGCGACCGCCAGGAACGACAGCAGCTGGCACGACACGGCTGCGGCCACGAGCATGCTCTCGGGATTGAGCAACCGGGCGTCGCCGCGGAACGCGGGGTCGGCGCTCACGTGCAGCTCCTCCTCCGATGGCGGCGCGCGCAGCACGTGGTGCCGGTCGTACGCCTCGTACCCGGTTCCGGTCGAGCCGGTCCAGGAGCAGTGCACGCGGTAGTGGTGCACGGCGCCGCTCACCATCGTCCTCCCGACGCTCGGTGCTGCGTCACCGGGGCCACGGTGGCAGCGATGTCGCGGTCATGGTCCGAGACGGCCTCGTCTCCTGTCAAGGGGTCTCCTGTCAGGGCGGCCCCAGGGTTCGGCCCCTCCGGGCGGGGGTAGGCGCGCGGGGCGAAAGGAGCACGCCGATGAGCAAGCCCCAGCAGCCCGAGATGGAGCGCCACGGGCTCGGCGAGGTCGACCCGTCGGCGGCGAAGACCCGGCACGGCGGTCCCACCGACGAACGGGGCAACACGGGGCCGGTGCCCGAGGCGAACCGCCCCGGCCATCACCCCGAGCACGAGCAGGACAAGCCGGAGCGGCCCCCAGCCACCTGACTCAGGGGCCGGCCCGGGATCCCCCGTGGTCGACCTGCTCGACCTCGAGCCCGCGGAGAAGCGGCTGCAGGTGGGCGGCCAGCCGCCGGAGCTCGTCGAGATGGCGCTCCGACAAGTCGCGCAGCAGCTTCTCCCCGAGGCGGGTGAGCACCAGGCGCGTGACCCGACCGTCCTCCGCGTCGCGGGTTCGTCGTACGAGGCCGGCCGCCTCGGCCCGGTCCACGAGGCCCACCGTGCTGTGGTGGCGGAGGAACAGGTAGTCGGCCACGTCCCCGATGGTCGGTCCCCGCGGGTCGCCGTGCCCGCGGACGGCGAGCAGCAGCTGGTGATGGGCGGCCGTCAGGCCCGCCGCCTTGGCCTGGTCCTCGCTCCAGTGCACGAAGCCTCGCAGCCGCGTCCGCAGCGCCAGCAGGCGGGCGTAGTCGGCATCGGCGAGGGTGGGCACATACATATCGTACTACGATATGTATCCATGACCGGCACCACGTATCCATGACCCACATGGCCGACATGGAGGAGGGGTCGCAAGCGCACCGCCTGCCCGCCGACAGCGTGGTCGGCGAGGACGAGCGGTCTCCCCGCAGTGCCGAGCGCGTCCTCGGTGATTTCACCCTCGACCGCCAGGTGCTGCGCCTCGTCCCCCTCGCCCTCGTGGTCGGGGCGCTGTCCGCCGTGGTGGCGCTTGGACTGCTCGACCTGATCGGGCTCTTCACCCATCTCGCCTATTACGGGAATGCGGGCGACAGCCTGGTCGCCCCCTCGTTGCACCGACTGGGCGCGTATTCGGTCGCCGTTCCCGTGATCGGCGGACTCATCGTCGGGCTCATGGCCCGCTTCGGATCCGAGCGCATCCGGGGCCACGGCATCCCCGAAGCCATGGAGACGATCCTCGTCGGCGGCTCCAAGGTCGAACCGCGCCTCGCGGTGCTGAAGCCGATCTCCTCCGCCGTGAGCATCGGCTCGGGGGGTCCTTTCGGCGCCGAGGGGCCGATCATCCTGACCGGCGGGGCCGTCGGGTCGGTGCTCGCCCAGTTCTTCCGGCTCTCCGCGCTCGAGCGCCGGGCCCTCCTCGTCGCCGGCGCCTGCGGCGGCATGGCGGCCGTGTTCGGCACCCCTGTCGCGGCGGCCCTCTTCGGCATCGAGCTGCTCGTCTTCGAGTGGAAGCCGCGCACCATGGTGCCCATCGCCTTGTCGGTGGTGGTGGCCGACACCCTGCGCAACGTGTTCGCCGCCCATCACCTCGTGCGTGCCGCGCCCCTCTTCCCGGTGCCGCCGCACGGGGCGTTCAGCCCCCTCGGGGTGGCCGAGGCCACCGCCGTCGGCATCGCCGCCGGTGCCCTGGCCTGGGTCCTCACGACCGCCGTGTACGGCACCGAGGATCTCTTCGCCCGTCTGCCGCTCCACTGGTCGTGGTGGCCCGCCATCGGCGGCCTCGTCGTCGGCATCGGGGGGCTCATCGACCCCCGGGCGCTCGGGGTGGGCTACGCGAGCATCAGCGACGAGCTCGCGGGGCGCATCGCCCTCGGCGGCCTGGTGGTGCTGCTCGTGGTGAAGCTCGTGGTGTGGTCGGTCGCGCTCGGTTCGGGGACGAGCGGGGGCATCCTGGCCCCGCTGCTCATCATGGGTGCGGCGCTCGGCGGCGTGATGGGCCACGGCCTCTCCGGTGGCGGCAGCCCCGCCACCTGGGCGCTCATGGGCATGGCGGGCACGCTCGCCGGCGTGACCCGCAGCCCGTTCACCTCCGTGGTCTTCGCCTTCGAGCTCACCCACGACACCGGGTCGCTGCTGCCCCTGCTCGTCGTGTGCACGGTCGCCCACGGGGTGAGCGCCCTCGTCCTGCGGCGGTCCATCCTCACCGAGAAGGTCGCCCGCCGCGGATTCCACGTCGTACGCGAGTACGCCGTCGACCCCCTCGACGCCATGTTCGTGCGCGAGGTCATGGTGCCCATCGAGGACGAGCTCGTGTCCCACGCGCCTGAACTCGCCGTCCGGCCCGAGGCCACCTTGCGCCAGGCCGCCGACGTCATGGCCGAGCACGACATCGGACTGGTCGGCGTGGTCGACGAGGACGGCGAGTTCGTCGGCATGGTCTCGAGCCTGGAGCTCCTCGCCGCCCGGCGCCGCCAGCTCGAAGAGGAGCGCGACCGGGCGCGCGCCCTGCGCTGGCGCCCGCCGGCGCCGCTGTTCGTCCGGCCGCTTCTCGGGCGGCGCAACCGCAGCTGACGGTTCGCCCGTCACGCCGGTGGGCAGGACGGGGCGAAAGGTCGGTGGAGGGACATGATGCGACTGCGGCGTTCGGTGTGCGATGGGCCGGGGATCCGGCGACGTCGTCGCGGCCGGGGCTTCTCGTACTCGCACGACGACGGCTCGCCGGTGTCGGCCGACGACGTGGCCCGCATCCGTGCCCTCGCCGTGCCGCCGGCTTGGACCGACGTGTGGATCTGCCCGTGGCCGCACGGGCACATCCAGGCCGTCGGCACCGACAACGCCGGCCGGCGGCAGTACCGCTACCACCAGGCCTGGCGCGAGCAACGTGACCACGAGAAGTTCGACCGCATGACCGAGCTCGGACTGCGCCTGCCGGACCTGCGCGCCCAGGTCGCCGCCCACCTGCGCCGGCGGGGGCTGCCGCGCGACCGGGTGCTGGCCGCGGCCGTGCGCCTGCTCGACACGGCGTCGTTCCGCATCGGGGGTGAGGAGTACGCAGAGGAGAACGACACTTACGGCCTCGCCTCGCTGCGGCGCCGCCACCTGAAGGTGGACGGGAACTCGATGACCTTCGACTTCCCGGCCAAGACCGGGCAACGCCGCATCGTCACGGTGGAGGACGCGGCGGCGGCGCGGGTCATGGCCGAGCTCAAGCGCCGCAGCGGGGACGCCCATCTCCTCGCCTGCCGGCTCGAGGACCGATGGAGGATCCTGCGAGCCGACGACGTCAACGCCTACATCAAGGCGGCCATCGGCGACGAGTTCAGCGCCAAGGATTTCCGCACCTGGAACGCGACGGTGCTGGCCGCGGCCCAACTGGCGTCGGTCGACCCGGTGCCGGCGTCCGAACGAGGCCGGCGCCGCGCCGTTCAGGCGGCCATGGTCCACGTGTCGTCGCACCTCGGCAACACGCCGACGGTCTGCCGCGGGTCGTACGTCGATCCGCGCACGATCGAGCGATTCCGCCAGGGCCACACCATCCGCGCCGCCCTGCTGGCCGACTCCTCGCGGCGCGCGGTCGAAACGGCGGTGCTCGACCTGCTCGGAGTGGGCACACCGCTGTCGCGTCCGCTGTCGGACCGTCGCCGGCGTCGCCCCGCGCGAACGACGGCCGAGCTGCGCAGGGCGGCCTGACGGAACTTCCCGTCCCTGCGACTACGGCGCCTGCCCCGCGCCCGTGCGCAGTTCGTGCATCCGGCGGGCGACCGAATCGGCGGCGAGCGGCGCGCTGGCGCCGCCGCGACCGCTCGCCATGGCGTGCAGCGCCTGCCTGAGGGCGTCGACCGAGGAGTGCTCGGGCGCCCAACCGAGCACGCGCCGGGCGCGGTTGGTGGCCATGAGCGGCAGCGACAGCACCAGGTCGAGCAGGGCCGGTTCGCTCGGCATGAGGCGGGCGTGCCAGGCGAGGGCGGCCGCACCGCGGGCGGCGACGGGCGGCACCTCGACGGTGGCGGCCCCCATGATCTCCGCCATGACCGTCCGGTCGACGACCGGATCGGCGGCCAGGTTGAACGGCCCTTCGGCGTCGCTTTCGAGAGCGGCCTGCAGGGCGGCACCGACGTCGTCGGCGTGCACCGCCTGGAACCGCAGCCCGCGGATCCACGGGACGACCGGGAGCAGCCCGGGACGCACGAGGCGGCGGGGGAGCAGAGGCCCGGCGAACAGCCGGCGCTGCTCGGTGGCGGCGACGGGCTGGAAGACGAAGGCCGGGCGGA
>DASRBM010000153.1:0-3468 GCA_035653635.1 Acidimicrobiales bacterium
CACCTCGCAACCCGGCGCCCGGGGCACGGCATGGAGGATGGCGGCGAGCATCTCGCCCGGGAGCCGTGACGGCGTCCCTCCGCCGACGAACACGCTCGTCGCCGGAGGGAGCGATCCGCCGGCCCAGGCCCGGCGCACCTCGGCCATGCAGGCGTCGGTGTAGTCGGCCATCACGTGGTCGCGGTCGGTCCAGGTGGCGAAGGCGCAGTAGTCACAGCGCACCGCGCAGAACGGCACATGCAGGTAGACGCCGAAGGGCCGGTCCACGGTCAGCCCACCGGCCTCACACGGCCGGGCTGGCGCGCAGGCTGCGCAGGCGCCGGTCGAGGTGCAGCTCCATCGCCTCGTTGGCGAGCTCGCCGACCTCGGACGTGGCCGCGGACGGCGGCTCGGCCAGGGCGGCCGACAGGCCCCCGCCGAGGATCCGCCGGACCAGCTCGAGCGCGTCGGCCGACACGGGGCGGCCCCGGCGGCAGGCGTCGCACAGCATGCCGCCCTGTCCCAGGTCGAAGGCGACGAGGGGCCCGGCGCTGCCGCACGAGGCACAGTCGTCGACCATGGGGGCCGAGCCCTCGAGAGCGAGCGCCTTCAAGAGGAACCCGGCGAGCAGCAGCGGCGAGTCCTCGCGCTCGAGGGACCGCAGGGCGCCGACCACCACGTCGTAGAGGCGGGGGGCGCCGTGCCCTTCCTGGGCCAGCTGGTCGGCCACCTCCAGGACGGTGAAGGCCTTCGTCACCCGCGACAGGTCCTCGCGGACGGTGCGGAAGGCGTCGATCACCTCGGCCTGGTTCACGATGTCGAGCTCGCGTCCGCGCCAGCACAACAGGGCGAGATGGTTGAGGGGCTCCAACCGGCCGCCGAACTTCGAATTGGTGCGGCGGACCCCCTTCACCACGGCCCGCACCTTGCCGTGGCCCTGGGTGAGGAGGGTGACGATGCGGTCGGCCTCTCCCAGGCGCATGGTGCGCAGCACCACACCCTCGTCCCGGTAGAGGCTCACCCCTCCATTGTGTCGTCCGGGCCCGGCTCGCCGGTCGACGGGCCCGGCCGGCCACCGCCCGGGCCGGGGGCCTCGTCCGGGCCCGCCCCGAGATCGGCACGGCGGCCGTCGGGACCGTAGAGGGGCACGGGCGGCCGCTCGGGGGTCCGGCGCCCGCCCAGGATGCTGCCGAGGGCGATCATGGCGATCACCGCCGCGGCCGTGACCACGACCGCGGTCGCCGCCGGCACACCGGCTGCCGCCAGCAGCACGACCCCGGCGAGGAGGAGCGCGCCGAGCCCATAGGCGAGCACCCGGGTGAGGCGCGGGGCGCGACCGGCGCCCGGGCGCGCCGCCGGAGCGGCGCTCGGGGCCGCGTCCTCGTCCGGGGTCACTTCTGCACCCCGCCGTAGCGGCGCTCGCGGCGCTGGTACTCGGCCACGGCCTCGAACAGGTGCTCGCGGCGGAAGTCGGGCCACAGCACGTCGGTGAACAGCAGCTCGCTGTAGGCGAGCTCCCACAACAGGAAGTTCGAGATGCGGTACTCGCCCGAGGTGCGGATGACGAGGTCCGGGTCGGGCTGGTCGGGGTAGTACAGATGCGCCCGGATCGCCTTCTCGTCCACCTTGTCGGCCGGGGTTCCCGCGGCCACGAGCGCCCGCACGGCGTCGACGATCTCGGCCCGGCCGCCGTAGTTGAAGGCCATGGTGAGGGTCATGCGCCGGTTGCCGGCGGTGAGGGCGACCGACTCGTCCATGCGCCGCAGCACCCGGCGGGGCACCCGCCAGTCGCGGCGGCCGGCGAAGCGGATGCGCACGCCCTTGTCGTGCAGCTCGTCGCGCCGGCGCACGAGCAGCGACTCGTTGAAGCCCATCAGATAGCGCACCTCGTCGGCGGGACGGCGCCAGTTCTCGGTGGAGAAGGCGAACATGGTGAGCCACCGGACGCCGATGTCGAGCGCGCCCTCCACCGCGTCGAGCAGGGCCTCTTCGCCCGCCGCGTGGCCTTCGGTGCGGGGCAGCCCACGACGGCTTGCCCAGCGGCCGTTGCCGTCCATGACGCACGCGATGTGGGCCGGGATGTGCGACGGGTCGAGTCCCGCGGGCATGGCGCGGCGGCCGGAGACGGCGTCGGCAGGCACGTCCCGACGCTAGACGCGCCACGCGGGCGGTCCGAAGACCGCCCGCGTGGTCGGTGACCCTTGCGAGGGTGACTAGAGCCGGCGCACCTTGGTGGCCTGCGGGCCCTTCTGTCCGCTCGTGGCTTCGTACTCCACCCGCTCGCCCTCGGCGAGCTCGCGGTAGCCGGTGCCCTCGATGGACGAGAAGTGGACGAACACGTCCGGCGATCCGTCGTCAGGCGTGACGAATCCGTAACCCTTGGTCGAGTTGAACCACTTGACGGTTCCTTCGGCCATCTGCCGTTGCCTCATTTCTCCACGCATGAACAGGGAACTTGCGGGAGACGAAGCGTCAACCGACAACGGCGATCGGCCCTGCGTGATCCAACCGAACGCTGCGGGGCAGCCTATATCAGGCCTCTGCGGGGTGGCCGGACAGGACGAACCGGTCTCTCCGGACCCCCGCGGTAGCGTCGGACGGTGATCGAGCAGGGCCGCCCCGATACGACACGCACCGTGGCGGCCGAAGCCGAGGGCGGCGTCGCCCGGGACCTCGCCGCCGTCGCCCGCTCACTGCCCGGCGGGGGTGAGGAACGGCCCGGTCAGCTGGCCATGGCCCAGGCGGTGGAGCGGGCCCTGGTCGAGGACCGCCACCTCGTCGTCCAGGCCGGCACCGGCACGGGCAAGTCGCTCGCCTACCTGCTCCCCGTCGTCCGCTCCGGCCGCAAAGCGGTCGTCGCCACCGCCACCAAGGCGCTCCAGGACCAACTGGCGGCGAAGGACCTGCCGCAGCTGGCCGCCGCCCTCGGCGGTGCGCCGGTGCGCTTCGCCGTGCTGAAGGGCCGGGCCAACTACCTGTGCCGCCAGCGCGTGGCCGAGATCGGGGGGCACGCCACGCCCGCTTCGCCGGCCCCCCTGTTCGACGCGGGTGAGGTGTCGCTCGCGACGGCCGCCGGCGACGCTGCACCCGAGACGTCCGCCGACGGGCTCGACGACCCCGATGTCACCGACGACATGGGCGCACCGGGGGGCCGCGTATCGGAAGCCGAACACATGCGCCTGGTGGACCAGGTGCTTCGACTCACGGCATGGGCCGACGAGACCTCGACCGGCGACCGCGCCGATCTCGACTTCGAGCCGAGCCCGCGGGCATGGGCCATGGTTTCGGTCACCGCGCGCGAATGCCCCGGCGCCTTCCGCTGCCCGTCGGGACCCGACTGCTTCGCCGAACACGCACGGGCGAAGGCGGCCGCAGCCGACGTGGTCGTGGTGAACACCCACCTCTATGCCACGCACGTGGCGAGCGACGGCGCCGTGCTCCCCGAGCACGACGTGCTCGTGTTCGACGAGGCCCATGCCGTCGAGGACG
>DASRBM010000154.1:0-2441 GCA_035653635.1 Acidimicrobiales bacterium
GAGCAGCCGGGGGTGGGCTTCGACTGCTCGGGGCTCACCCAATGGGCCTGGCGCCAGGCCGGGGTGTCGATCCCCCGGACGGCAGCCGCCCAGTACGACGCCCTGCCCCACGTGTCGCTGTCGAGCCTGCAGCCCGGTGACCTCGTGTTCTGGAACGACGGCACGAGCTCGGTGCAGCACGTCGGCATGTACGTGGGCAACGGGGACGTCATCCACGCCCCCCAGACCGGCCAGGACGTGCAGATCACCCCGATCTGGACGAACGGGCTGGTCGGCGCCGGCCGTCCCTGACGACCTGATCTCGGATCCGGTCGCCCGTCGGGGCGGCTGACCTTCTCCGCACCTCAGTCGGGCAGAAGCACGCCCGGGTTCAGGATCCCGGCCGGGTCGAGCGCCCGCTTCAGGGCGCGGAAGGCGTCGAGCTCCGCCGCCGGCCTGGCCCGCTCCAGGAAGCGGCGCTTCACGGTACCCACGCCGTGCTCGGCGCTGATCGTCCCGCCGAGCTCGAGCGCCAGCTCGAGCACGGCCTCGTCGACCCGCTCGTCGTCGGGCGCGACCCCGGTCACGTTCACGTGCACGTTGCCGTCGCCGATATGGCCGAAGAGCCACACCTGCGCGTCCGGGGCCACCGTCCGCACCGCCGCCGGCACCGCTTCGAGGTAGTCCGCAACCGCGCCGAGCGGCACGGCCACGTCGAGCTTGTGGGGGACGCCCAACGAGGCGATCGCCTCGCTGTGACCGTCGCGGTAGCGCCACAGTGGAGCACGGCGCGACGCATCCGTCGCCACCGCGGCGGCACCGACGGGACCGAGGGCGGCGAGGGCCCCGGCCAGGGCATCGCTCACGTCGTCGGGCCCCGCCGCCTCGAGGAGCAGGACCGCCGGCGGGATCCGGTCGAACGGTGGCGCCAGATCGAGGGCTCGGCACACGAGCGACACGCCCTGGTCGAGCATGAGCTCGGCCGCCACCAGCGACGGCAGGCGGCGACGGAGCTCGGAGGCCGCGTCGACGGCGGCGCGCACCGAGGGGAACCCGACGATTGCGGTGGTGCGCCACGGCTCGGGTGCGACGAGACGGAGGCGGGCCCGGGTGACGATCCCGAGGGTGCCTTCGCTTCCGCACAGCAGCGCGGCCAGGTCGTAGCCGCTCACGTCCTTGACGAGCCCTCCGAGCCGCGCCACCACGGCCCCGGCGCCGAGCACGGCTTCGACGCCGAGGAGCTGCGCACGCGTCGCGCCGTAGCGCACGACGTGCACCCCTCCCGCATTGGTGGCGACGGTGCCCCCCACCGTCGCCGACTGACGACTGGCGAAGTCCACCGCGTAGGCCCATCCGGCGTCGGTGGCTGCCTGTTGCAGACGGGCGAGTGTGACCCCTGCCCCGACCGTCACCTGCCCGGCGAGCGCGTCGACGTCCCCGACCTCGGACAGCCGCGTCGTCTGCACGACGACCTGACCGCGCGGCACGGCGCCTCCGCTCAGGCCCGTGTTGCCGCCCTGCACCGTGAGGCCCACTCCTGCTCCGGCGCACCAGCGCACCACGGCCGCCAGTTCCTCGGTGTCGGCGGGGCGCACCAGTGCCGGGGTGTGGCCGCGCACGCGGCCGGTCCAGTCGACGACGGCACCGGCGAGGACGTCCGGGTCGGTCACCACGTGGGCGCGACCGACGACGGCACCGAGCGCCCGGACGACGTCGGCGGGTCCGGGGGCGTCGGCCACCCGTCGATCTTGGCATCGGGGTGCGCCGCCGACGGCCCCGGGCGCCCGGAAATGGACATGTCCGAAATCCGCCAGAAGAGAAGGGTCGGCCGTGGCACCATGGCGCCCGTGGAGGACTTCGAGCGCTGTTACGAGGCCATCAAGAGCCGCGACGCCCGCTTCGACGGCTGGTTCTTCACCGCCGTCACGTCCACCCACATCTACTGCCGGCCGAGCTGCCCCGCTCGCACCCCGAAGCCCGAGCACGTCCGCTTCTTCCCGACGGCGGCGGCGGCCCAGCAAGCGGGTTTCCGGGCCTGCCTGCGCTGCCGACCCGACGCGGCGCCCGGTTCGCCCGAGTGGCTCGGTCGGGCCGACGTCGCCGCCCGGGCCATGCGGCTCGTGTTCGACGGGGTGGTCGACCGCGAAGGCGTGGCCGGGCTGGCGCGGCGCCTCGGGTACGGCGAGCGGCAGCTGCACCGGGTGCTCGTGGCCGAGGTCGGCACCGGCGCGCTGTCGCTGGCGCGTGCGCAACGGGCCCAGACCGCCCGCCTGCTGCTCGAGACGACCGGCCTGCCGGTCGCCCAGGTGGCGTTCGGCGCGGGGTTCGCCAGCGTGCGCCAGTTCAACGACACCGTGCGCGCCGTGTTCGGGCGGACGCCGACCGAGCTCCGGCGCAGCGCGGCGCGACGTCATGGGGTGCGGCCGGCGGGCGGCGAGGCGGACACCGCGCGCACGGGCGAG
>DASRBM010000155.1:0-3428 GCA_035653635.1 Acidimicrobiales bacterium
GGAAGGGGGACCTCGGTGCGCGACCACGAGAAGTAGGCGCCCTCGTCGCCGAGGTTGGAGAAGCGCCCCGACGGCAGGTACGGCTCCAGGTCCACCGCCCAGTAGTCGCCGACCGTCGCCACCGGTGCGCCGGCCAGGCCGTGGTCGCGCAGCCACTGCGCGGCGGCCGGGCCCGGTGCGTAGGCGTGGCCGGCGTCCCACGCATAGGTGCGCGTCGTCCAGCCGATCTGGACGACGCAGACCACGGCGAGCACGCCGATGACGCCGGCGACGGCGGCGCCGGCGATCGTGTCGTCGTCCCATCGCCGCAGCGCGGCGGGCCACGACACCGGGCGCGGTTCGTTGTCGAGCGCGACCCAGACGGCGGCCACGAGGAGCATGGTGAGCAGCCCGTCGAACCAGAGCTGGTGGAGCTTCACGGCGGAGAACACGACTGCTGCCGTCGTCGGCAGCACGAAGAACAGCAGCGCGCGGCGGGTGTAGAGCCAGATGCAGGCGAAGACGAGGATCACGTAGTTGAGCCAGGGGACGCCGACGTAGGCGACGTCGAGCACCGACCGGGCCCCGGCCCACACGGCACCGGGCGCGAGCACGAGCGCAGAGGCCAGCGGCGATTTGTTGTCGTGCGTGGGCCACAACACGGCCACGAAGAACAGTTCCACCGCGAAGAAGAGCAGCAGGGAGCCGCCGATGCGGGCGCTGAGGTCGGGGATGTCCACCGAACGTCTGGCCGTCTCTGCCAGCAGCAGCACGAAGAGCACGCCGGCCACGACCATCGCCTCCACCGCCACGGCCGACAACAGACAGAGCAGCACCGTGTACCGCAGGGGTCGTTCCATGCGGGTGCGATGACAGGCGGCCACGCCGAGCACGAGCGGGACGAACAGCGTGTAGGAGCGAGCCACCACCGCGTACTGGAAGGCGAAGTAATAGGTGAAGGGCAGGGCGGCCCGAAGCGGAGCCGGCAGAGGGGAGGCGAAGAGCACGATGGCGACACCGGCGAAGGCCACCGCCGCGCCGACCACGTTCAGGGTGAGGACGGGGAGGCCCGCCTTGGCGAAGGGCACGAGCAGCAGCTGCCACAGCCCGGGGCTGCCCTCGTAGCGGAGCTGGTGGGCGAACAGGTGGACGACCGAGGCGTCGCGGGCGAGGAGCCACGACTGCACCTCGTCGGACCATGGCTCGTGATGGGCGACGCCCGAGCCGAGGAGGATGCCGTAGCCGAGGAGCACGGCCACCTCCCACAGACGCACCACCGGGCCCGCTGGCGCGGCCGTCGTCGGCTGGTCGACGACCGGCTCGGCGGTGGGGATCAGGGTGACCATGTGCGAGGAACGGTACCGAACGCCCCCCTCGGGACCGTGCCGGCCTTCTTTCCCCGCCGGCGCCCGCCGGACTACGTGGTGCCGGGAGCCGTCGTCGCCGGGGCCGGTCCGCCGAGGCCCGCCTGCGGGCACAGCTCACCTTCGGCGATGACCCCGAGGGCGTCGGCCAGCTGCTGGAGCTGGGCACGCGACAGGCGCTCCACGAAGTGCCGCCGTACCTGGTCGACGTGGTCGGGGGCGGCACGCTCCAGACGCCGGCGTCCGGACTCGGTGAGCACGGCGAAGGTGCCGCGGCGATCCTGCTGACAGCGGACCCGGTCGACCAGTCCCGCTTCCACCAGATTGTCCAGACGCCGCGTGAGCCCGCTCGGCGACAGCAACAGGCGATCGGCGAGCTCGCTCATGCGCATGGCTCCGCCTTCGGCTTCGCTCAGCTCGACGAGCACGCCGTAGTCCGACACCGACAGGTCCTGGGACTGCTGGAGCTCGGTGTCGAGGCGCTGGAGCAGCCGGCGGTGGGCGGCCAGCAGCGACCGCCACGCCCGCATCTCGAGCTCGTCGAGCCAGGCCACCTCGTCCATGCCGTCCAGCGTACCCGGCGTGCTTGCATGCACAATTGCTTTTTCCGGGGACGACCCGGTTAGCGTGCCGCCGTGGTCCGCCCCGCTCCCTCCGGCACCCTCGACGACCTGGTGGCCGACCTGGTGGCCGAGCACGAGACCCTGCTCGGGCTCGTGACCGCCCTGTCCTCCGACGGGTGGGACGCGCCCACGCCGGCCGAGGGGTGGGCGGTGCGCGACCAGATCAGCCACCTCGCCTTCTTCGACGACCTGGCCGCTCTGGCCATGCGCGATCCGGCCGCCTTCGCACCCGTGGCCGAGGCGGCGGTGGCCGCCATGGCGAGCGGCGACGACCCCATGGCCGAGCATCTGGCCCGGGGACGGTCCGTGTCGGGTGCCGAGCTCCTGCGGTGGTGGGACGACGCCCGTCGTGCGCTCGTCGAGGCCGTCCCCGCGGTAGCGCCGGGCGCCCGGGTGCCCTGGTTCGGGCCGCCCATGAGCACCATGTCGTTCCTGTCGGCCCGGCTCATGGAGACGTGGGCCCACGGACAGGACGTGGCCGACGCCCTCGGAGCGGCCCGGCCCCCGAGCGACCGTCTCGTCCACGTGGCGCGCCTCGGTGTGCGCAGCCGTCCCTTCTCCTTCGCCGTGCGCGGGCTCGACGACCCACCGGGCACCGTGCAGGTCGTGCTCACCTCGCCGGAAGGGGAGGAGTGGAGCTTCGCCGAGGGCGACGACGACGACGAGGTGCGCGGCCCGATCCTCGACTTCTGCCTGGTCGTGACCCAGCGCCGGCACGTCGGCGACACCGCGCTCGTGGTGCGTGGTCCGGTCGCCCGGCAGTGGATGGCGGTGGCCCAGGCCTTCGCCGGCCCGCCCGGGCCCGGGCGGCCGCGCCGCGGCGCCTGATCAGCTGGCGGCGCCGGCCTCGACCTCGTGCCGGGGCTCGTCGGGCCCCGGCGACGACGCCTCGTCGGGTGGTCGCCGACGCCACAGCCAGGCCATGACGGCCAGCCCTGCCGCGAACAGCACGAGCCCGGCGCTCTGCACGAGCACCGGTCCGATGCCGCTCTCCCCCTGGGTGGAGCCGACCTGCGCCTGCCGGCCGAGCCAGAAGTGCTCCTCCAGGAACCGCGACAATCCCCACAGGGCCATGGTGGCGGCCACGACGAACCCGGTCGGGCGCCGTCGCACGTAGTGCTCGAGCGCGATCAGCAGGCCGAAGATCACAAAGCTGTCGATGGCCTGGATGATCGGCACCGGCACCCGCCGGCCCTGCTCGCCCGCGTAGTACATGCCGTACCAGGCGGTGGTCGGTGCGCCGCCCCCGCTCACCATGAGCTGGGGGCCGAGGAGGCGTCCCACGCCCCAGGCCGCCATGAGCACGGGCCCCACCACGTCGAGGGCGACCCACGCCGGGAGCTCGGGGCAACGGCGACGGGCGAGCACCAGGCCGGTCGGCACGCCGAGGAGCAGGCCGCCGAACGAGGACAGGCCGCCGTGCCAGATCGAGAGGATGTCGCCGGGGTGGCCGGAGTAGTAC
>DASRBM010000156.1:0-7357 GCA_035653635.1 Acidimicrobiales bacterium
ACAGCCGGCCGGAGCACACCGAGCTGCAACGTCTCGCTGCGCTTGCGCTCGCCACCGGACAGGTCGACGTTGAGGGCGCGCTCGAGCATGGCCGGGGCGAGCCCGACCCGGCGCGCCTCGGCGCCGGCCCGTGCCGCCACCGGCTCGTCGCCCGCCACGGGCCGACCGGCGGCGACGAGGGCGTCGACCAGACGGACACCGGGCACCTCGGTCGGGTACTGCGGAGCGAGGAACAGGCCGCGGCGGGCCCGCTGCCACGGCGCCAGGGCGAGCAGGTCCTCGCCGTCGAGTGTCACCGACCCGCCGAGGACCTCGGCGCCCGGACGGCCCATGAGCACGTGTGCGAGGGTGCTCTTGCCCGAGCCGTTCGGGCCCATGACGGCGTGCACCTCACCGCTGCGCACGGTCAGGTCGATGCCGCGCAGCACCTCGCGTCCGCCGGCCGCGGCACGGAGGCCGGAGATGACGAGCTCGTGGGAGGGCGCCGCGCTCACGTGAGCTCCACGAACACGTCGTCGCCCTCGATCTTCACCGGGTGCACGGCGACCGGCTTGGTGGCGGGGAGCGAGCGCGGCTCGCCCGTGCGCAGGTCGAAGGTCGAGCCGTGCTTCCAGCACTCGAGCTCGCATTCCTCGGCGAACACCTGTCCCTCCGACAGTGAGTAGTCCTCGTGGCTACAGGTGTCGTCGAGGGCGAAGAACTCGTCGTCCACCCGCACGAGGGCGATGCGGGTGTCGCCCACGTCGAAGGCGCGGGCCGTCCCCGGCTCCATCTCCTGGCGCCCGCACAGGCGCACGAGCTCAGCCACGGGGCACCTCCGCCGGCTCCTCCTGCTCGGCCGGAAGGCGGCCCTGCAGGCGCTCGGCCACGGCGTGGGCGACCCATTCGCCGATGCCGGCGATGGGGGCGCGGCCGGCGAGGTCGGCGAAGAACCCGAGGACGATGAGCCGCTCGGCCAGCGCCGGCTCGATACCGCGCGACTCCAGGTAGAAGCGCTGCTCCTCGTCGATCGGCCCGACGGTCGAGGCGTGACTGCAGCGGACGTCGTTCTCGTCGATGTCGAGGTTCGGCACCGAGTCGGCGTGCGCCCCTTCCGACAGCACCAGGTTGTTGTTCGTCTGCCGGGCGTCGGCCCGCCGGGCGCCGCGCCGGATGCGGATGAGGCCGCTGTAGACCGAGCGGGCCCGGTCCGCCACCGCACCGGTGAACACGAGCTCGCTGTCGGTGCGCGCCGCGGCGTGGTCCTGCAGCGTGCGGAAGTCGTGCACCTGCTCACCGATGCCGAGATAGGCGGCGAGCAGCGTTGAGCGGCCGCCCTCGCCGGTGAGGCGCGACTCCGTGCGCACCCGGGCGTATCGCCCGCCCAGGCCGACGGTGAAGGACTCGAGGGTGCCGGCCCGGCCGACGGCGCTGCGTTGCACGCCGATGTGGGTGCAGCCCGAGCCGAGGAGCTGCAGGTTGGCGTACCAGAGATGGGCGTCGTCACCCACCTCGGCCTGCACGGACGGGCAGACGAGGCCGCCACCGTCGGACTGCTGCGACAGCAGCACCTCCACGACGCGCAGCTCGCCGCTCGTGCCGACGACGACACGGGTGTCGGGGAAGACGGCGGGCGCGGCACCCTCCGCGCCGGTGTCGCTGACGACGTGCACGATCACCACGGGCTCGGTCACGACCGCGCGCGGTGCGGCGGTGAGCACGAGGGCGTCGGCCAGGAAGGCGTCGTGGATGACGTCGAAGAGGTCGTCGGCCGACGCCGCGTCCGAGGTGGGCGGAGCCTCGTCGTGGGCCAGCGGGCCGGCGCCGGCCACGGCGATGTCGAGACCCGGCGCCGTGGCGCCGGCCGGCTCGAGCGCCACCACCGCGCCCTGCCACGTCACGACCAGCGCGGCGCGCGGCCCGATCCGGTCGGCCGCGGCCCGGGCCTCGGCCAGTACCGCGTCGCCGGCGGCGGTCGGCGCCGGGACCACGGGGGCGAAGTCGTCGATCTTGAAGGCGTCGATCCCGCTGTAACGCCAGATCTCCTCGGCCGCGCTCGGCGCCGGCGTGTCGGCCAGGCGCGACGCCGCCTCGGCTCGACGCGTGACGAGCCAATCGGGGCCGCTCAGCGCGGCACTACCGGCAGCGGTGAAGCTGGTCAGGGAGAGCTCCTCGGAGGGATGCCGTGGGCCGTCCGCACGCGGTGGCCCGACGCGCGGCATCCTACCGGGGCTGCACCCGGGCCCCGGCGGGCCGTCGCGAGGCCCGACGACGCCACCGACGCCCGGCATAGGCTGCATCGATGGCCGACGACCGCGTGCTTAGCCTCGAGCGCCAGGGCCACGTGGCCTGGGTGTGGCTCGACCGTCCCGAAGCCCGCAACGCCATGGGGCCGGCGTTCTGGAGCGAACTGCCCGCCGTCATGGCCGAGGTGGGTGCCGACCCCGACGTACGGGTCGTGGTGCTCGCCGCCCGCGGTCCGCACTTCAGCGTCGGGCTCGATCTGAAGGCCATGGCCGGCCTGCTGACCGGTGGGCCGCCCAGCGGCGATGCGAGCGGCGGTGGTGGCGGACGCGCCTCCTCCGCGGCCCGGGCCGTCGCGGCGCGCGCCGGTGTGCTGCAGATGCAGCGATCGGTGACGGCGGTGGCCGAGTGCCCGAAGCCGGTGGTGGCCGCCGTGCACGGATACTGCATCGGCGGAGGCGTCGACGTCATCAGTGCGTGCGACATCCGCCTGGCGAGCGCCGACGCGGTCTTCTCGGTGCGCGAGACGAAGGTGGCCATCGTGGCCGACCTGGGGAGCTTGCAGCGCCTGCCCCGCATCATCGGCTCGGGGCATGTGGCCGAGCTCGCCTACACCGGCAAGGACATCCCGGCCGAGCGGGCCGCCCAGATCGGCCTCGTCAACGACGTCCTGCCCGACCTCGACGCGCTGCACAAGGCGGCACAGGAGCTGGCCGAGGAGATCGCGGCCAACTCGCCGCTCGCCGTGCAGGGCACGAAGGCGGTGCTGCAGGCGTGCGCCGACCGGTCGGTGGCCGAGGGCCTCGACTACGTGGCGACCTGGAACGCCGGCTTCCTCCAGTCCGACGATCTGGTGGAGGCGATGACCGCCTTCATGGAGAAGCGGCCCCCGAACTTCCGGGGCCGCTGAACCTCGCCCGAGGTCAGCGGCCGCGACGCCAGGGCCACCGGCGGCGACCGCCCGCGGCCGGGCGCTGGCGGGCGCGCCGTCGCTCCGCCTCGGCCAGGGCTTCCGGTGCCACCGCGTTGACGATGTCCTCGGCCTGGTCGAGCAGCTCGAGCGCCTCGGGGCCGACGTTGTCGGGCTCGCGCTCGACCGGGGGTTCGACCAGGCTGCCGTGCACCCACCCGGCGTCGGCCAGTCGGCGCTCGTAGGAGGGGCAGTCCTCGGGGCAGCGCCACGGCGCTTCCGGCGCCAGGTCGAGCTCGCAGAAGCGGGCCACCTCGCCGCTCGCGTACGTCCGGCTCTGGAAGTGCTTGCACTCCTCGCGCATGGGCACGGGCTCATCCTCCCATCGCTCGGACTGGTCGCGCCGCGCGGCCCGGGCCGCTCAGCCGACGGCACCTTCCATCTGGAGCTCGATGAGCCGGCTCCACTCGACGGCGTACTCCATCGGCAACGTCCGTGTCACCGGCTCGATGAAGCCGTTCACGATGAGGCTCATGGCCGCGTTCTCCGAAAGCCCCCGGCTCATCAGATAGAAGAGCTGGTCCTCGCCGACCTTCGACACCGTCGCCTCGTGGCCGATCTGGGCGTCGCGCTCCTCGACCTCCATGTAGGGCTTCGTCTCCGAGGTCGACTCCTCGTCGAGGATGAGGGCGTCGCAGCGCACGAAGCTCTTCGCGTGTTTGGCTCCCTCCTCGACCCGCACGAGGCCGCGGTAGGTGGAGAGCCCGCCATCCTTGGAGATCGACTTGGACACGATGGTGGAGGTCGTCTCGGGGGCGGCGTGCACCATCTTCGCCCCGGCGTCCTGATGTTGACCGGGCCCCGCGTAGGCCACCGACAGGACCTCGCCGGACGCCTTCGGCCCGACCAGGTAGACCGACGGGTACTTCATGGTCAGGCGCGATCCGATGTTGCCGTCGATCCACTCGACGCGCGCCTCGGTCTCGGCCCGCGCCCGCTTGGTCACCAGGTTGTAGACGTTGTTCGACCAGTTCTGGATGGTCGTGTAGGTGATGCGCGAGCCGGGCAGAGCCACGAGCTCGACGACGGCCGAGTGCAGCGAGTCGGTCGAGTACACCGGGGCCGAGCAGCCCTCCACGTAGTGCACCTTGGAGCCCTCGTCGGCGATGATCAGCGTCCGCTCGAACTGCCCCATGTTCTCGGCGTTGATCCGGAAGTAGGCCTGCAGCGGCATCTCCACCTCGACCCCGGGCGGGACGTAGATGAAGGAGCCCCCCGACCACACGGCCGAGTTGAGGGCGGCGAACTTGTTGTCGTTCGGCGGGATGACGGTGCCGAACCAGCGCCGGACGACGTCGGGGTACTCGCGCACGGCGGTGTCCATGTCGCAGAAGAGCACGCCCTGCTCTTCGAGGTCGGCGCGGTTGCGGTGGAAGACGACTTCCGATTCATACTGCGCCGTCACGCCGGCGAGGTACTTCCGCTCGGCCTCGGGGATGCCGAGCTTCTCATAGGTGGACTTGATCGACTCCGGCAGGTCCGACCATTCCTTCACCTGCTTGTCGGTCGGCTTGATGTAGTAGTAGATGTCGTCGAAGTCGAGGTCCGGCATGTTGACGGCGAACCAGGGCGCCATCGGCTTGGCGAAGAAGCGCTGCAGGGACCGGAGCCGGAACTTGAGCATCCACTCGGGCTCGCTCTTCATCCACGACATCTCGCGGACGATCTCCTCCGAGAGGCCCTTCTTCGGCTTGAAGACGTAATTCTCGGCGTCGCTCCAGCCGAGCTTGTAGCGACCGAGATCGAGATCCGTGGTGCTCATGGGGGTCACCTCTGGAGAGCCCGGGCGCCGACCGGCGGCCTCGGCCCCGCCCTGGTCGCGGGGATTTCTCCTATCCAGATAGTAACAACCCGGCCGGACGGAGGCGACCGTCCGACGGGCCTGGCGGCGGGTCTGGGAAGATCCTGCCCCGTGGCCGCCGACCCGACGCCCCCGCCCGCGCCCGGTCCCCGGGGCGGTCCGGAGGGTGGTCCCGGGGGCCCGGTGGCACCGCCGGTTGCGAAGGCGAAGCCGGTCGTCCACGAGGCGCACGGCGACCGGCGGGTGGACGACTTCGCCTGGATCCGCGACCGCGACGACCCCGACGTCCTCGCGCTGCTCCAGGCCGAGAACGCCTACACCGAGGCGGTGACCGCACCGCTCGACGGACTGCGGACGGCGTTGTTCGACGAGATCCGCAGCCGGGTCGTGGAGACCGATCTGTCGGTTGCCACGCGCAAGGACGGCTGGTGGTACTTCGGCCGGACCGTCGAGGGTCTCGACTACCCCATTTTCTGCCGGGTCCCGGTGGACGGCGCGGGCCGCGACCCGTCGGTGCCGCTGGGTTCCGATGCCGCCGACGCCGACCTGTCGGCCGCGCCTCCCCCGCTCGAGCACTGGCCCGACGAGGAGGTGCTCCTCGACGAGAACGCACTGGCGGAGGGCCACCCGTACCTGTCGGTGGGCGACCTCGAGGTGAGCCCCGGGCACCGCCTCCTCGCCTACACCGTCGACCGCAGCGGCGACGAGCGCTACGCGCTGCACGTGCGCGACCTCGCCGCCGGCGGGGAGACGGGCCCGGTGGTGGAGGACGTCTCCTACGGCGTCGCCTGGGCCGACGACGAGCGCACGCTCTTCTACACCCGGCCCGACCACGCAAACCGTCCGTACCAGGTGTGGCGGCGACGCATCGACGGTCCGCTGTCGGAGGACGAGCTCGTGCTCGAGGAGCCCGACGAGCGCTTCACGGTCGGGGTGCGGCGCACGAAGGACGGCGCCTACGTCGTCGTGGAGTCGCACTCGAAGGTGACCTCCGAGGCCCACGTGGTGCCGGCCGGCCGGCCCACAGAGGCGCTGCGCCTGACCGCGGCGCGCCGGCAGGACGTCGAGTACCTGCTCGAGCACCACGGTGGCCACTTCCTCTTCCTCACCAACGACGACGCCGTCGACTTCCGCCTGATGGCCGCGCCCGAGCAGTCGCCGGGCCGCGAGCACTGGCGCGAGGTCGTGCCCGAGCGCGCCGGCGTGCGGCTGCAGGGCGTGGACGTGTTCCGTCGCCACCTGGCCTGTTACGAGCGGGTGGACGGGTCGGCCCGCATCCGGATCGTCCCCCTGCCCGACGCACCGTCCTGGGAGGGACCTCTCCCCGCCGGCGAGCTCGTTCCCGGTGCCGAGCAGCCGTCGACCTTCTGGGGCGGCGACAACCCGGAGTTCGACAGCGCGGTGCTCCGCTACGAGTATTCGTCGCTCGTCACGCCGCGCACCGTGTTCGACCTCGACATGGCTGCGTTCGTCTCCTCCGGTCGGGAACCGGTGCGGCGCAAGCGCCAGCGCGTGCTCGGCGGCTACGACCCCGGGGCGTACCGCACCGAGCGACGCTGGGCCACGGCGTCCGACGGGACCCGGGTGCCGATCTCGCTCGTGCGCCGGGCCGACACGCCCCTCGACGGGTCGGCGCCTTGCCTGCTCTACGGGTACGGCGCCTACGAGATCAGCATCGACCCCGTGTTCTCCTCGATCCGCCTGTCGCTGCTCGACCGGGGCGCGGTGTTCGCCATCGCCCACGTGCGCGGCGGCGGCGAGATGGGCCGACGCTGGTACGAGGACGGGAAGCTGCTGGCGAAGCCGCACACCTTCACCGACTTCCTCGCCTGTGGCGACGTGCTCGTCGGGGAGTGCGTCGTCGACGGCGCCCGACTGGTGGCGCGCGGCGGTTCGGCGGGCGGCCTGCTCATGGGGGCGGTGGCCAACCTGGCGCCCGAGCGCTTCCGGGCCGTCGTGGCCGAGGTCCCCTTCGTCGACTGCCTGACCACCATGCTCGACGAGAGCCTCCCCCTCACCGTGACCGAGTACGAGGAGTGGGGCAACCCCGGGGCCGACGCAGAGGTGTACGCGGTGATGCGCAGCTACAGCCCCTACGACAACGTGCACCCGGCGCGCTACCCCGACGTGCTCGCCACCGCGGGCCTCGAGGACCCCCGCGTCGGCTACTGGGAGCCGGCCAAGTGGGTGCAGCGGCTGCGGCGGGCCGACCCCGAGGCGCAGGTGCTACTCAAGACCGAGCTCCAGGCCGGCCACGGCGGCCCGTCGGGTCGCTACGACGCCTGGCGCGACGAGGCCTTCGTCATCGCCTTCGTGCTCCGGGCCATGGAGCTCGCCCCCGCCACGTGACCGCCGGGGGGACC
>DASRBM010000157.1:0-9147 GCA_035653635.1 Acidimicrobiales bacterium
ACAGAGCTGAGGAGCGCCTGCTCGACGCACGGCGCGTCGCTATGAGGGAGCTCGGAAATGCCGACTGAGTCCGGTTGGAGGACCGACGTCGCTGGCGCGGTCCACGACGTCGACCAAAACCAGGTCGTCTTCGACTTCATGACCGACGGCGAGACCTGCGACAGCTACGGCACGGCGTGGGCGCCGCACGTCTTTCGGGACTCGTTCGCGAAGCGGGCGTGGATCCCGATGCTCCTCAACCACCAAGACGACCGGCCGGCTGGCCGCTCGCTTCGATGCGAGAGCCTCAGCGACCGGGCGCGCGTGGTGAATCGTTTCGCCAACACCGACGTCGGGCGTCGGGCCAGGGAGGACATCCTCGACGGTCTCTATCCCGGCGCCAGCTTCCACTTCGTGCGCGGAGTGTTCGAACGCCACCCACGTCAACGCGGAGCGCTGCGCTACCGGAAGGCCGACATGCTCGAGTCCTCGGCGGTGCTGTATCCGAGCTCGAGCCAGTTCCGGATCTCGGGCGTGCGCTCTGGTGCCTCGATGCTGATCGTGCCAGACGGCGCCGACGTCGACGACTACCGCCGAGCGCTCGACCGGGCGGTCCGAGGTGGCCGGCGGCGAGAACTCGCCGAGGTGCATCGCCAGGCGGCCGCTGCCTTCGCCGAGCGGGTAGCTCGTCTGCGCAGCGATGACGTCGAGCAGGACGCGTTTGCTGCCCGGCGCGGCAACCTCGGACCGATCATCGGCCGCCTCGATGAGCACGAGGCACTGCGAGCGAGGAGATTCGGATGAGCCAAGACGTGCCCCTGACGCCGGATACGATCCGAGAGCTCGTCGAGCGAGAGGTGCAAGCGAGGCTGAACGCTCCGCCGCCCCCGCCGCCCCCGCCCTTTGACTTCGTGAAGGCAGCTGACGACATTGAGTGGAAGGGGAGCCAGGACATCGCTGCGATGGTCGAGTCCGGCATGGAGGCGAGGGCAGCGTCGCTCACGCGTCAGGCCAAGCTCGAGTCCGTCGACCCACACGACGGCCAGGGTTGCTACCGGGGGGTGGCGACGCCAAAGCGCGGCTTCGCCGTCGTCGCCTGTGAGCAGCTTTTTTGGCGACACCGTGGCGACCGCGCCGCGGCGATCGGGCGTGCGGTTCTCGAGGAAGAGCTGCCCTGGCTCGTGAGCCGCGACGACCTGCACCGGATCCAGCGCGGGCTCGAGCCGCTCGGTAGCCCGAAGGTCTGGCGCGAGGGGGAGCCGCGGCCCGACGTGCTCGCGGCGGCAACGAAGCCCGTTGGCCACGTGGCGGACTCCGAGCCTCCCGCGAGGGAGCGGTGGGGCAACGTCCTCGTCCACCGGGTGGGCCGGTGAGACGGCGCGCTCGGGTGGCCGACCCTCCTGCCGAGCTGACGTCGACACCCGTCGTAGAGGCCCCGGCGCCGACGGCCGCGCTGCCGTGGCCCTGGCCTCCGAAGGCTGACGTGCTCCCCCTCGGGATCCATGGCGAACTGCCCACCGAGTACGAGGCGCCGGCCGCTGAGGCTCCGCCCACGCCGTCCGTCGTGTGGCCACCCGAGCAACGTGGACACCTCACAACCGGCCGCATCGTGGGCTCGGCGAGCTGAGGCACCGAAGTGACCGACACACCCATCGCCAAGGCGTACGTCACCATCGCCCCGGACCTGGACTACTTCCGGCCCGAGCTGGCGGCAGGGCTCAGCGCGGCCATGGCTGGCGTCGCCCCGACGGTCCCGATCACGGCCGACACGGCCCTGGCCGACGCCAAGATGGCGGCGGTCCGAGCAGCCGCGAGCGGCCTCGGGACCATGCGCGTGGCGCCGACGATCGACGCCAACAACGCCCCGGCCGTGGCCACCGTTGCGGCCACCGAGACCGCTCTCACGGCTCTCGGCGACGAGGTCTTCCACCCCACGATCGCTCCGGTCGTCGACTGGGGCAGCCTCGGCTCGCTCGATGCCGCCATGGCGGATCTGTCGAGCACTCCCCCCGACACCTCGGCGGCCGCGCTCTACGCGCTCTCGACGATGGGCGGCAGTGGCGGGGGTGCTGCGCTGGCGGCGGCGCTCGCCGCCGGGGCCGGTGGCGACGGCGGGAAGGGTGGGGGCACGGGCGGTCTCGTGTCGGGTCTTCTCATGGGCGGGGGAGCGGCGGGCATCTTCGGTCTCGGTGCCGGGCTGCCCGCACTCGGTTCGATCGGCGCTTTCGCCGGACTGGGTCCCGAGCACGTGCTCATGACCCTGCTCGGACTCGGCGGCTCCCTCGGCGGGGGGCTGATCGGTGGTGGGCTGCTCGCGGCAGGCGCTGCCGGGCAGATGGGCGTCGGCATGGGTTCTGACGCGGCCGTGATGTCATCGACGCTCGCCGACACAAAAGCCCTCTACACCGCCTACGAAAACCTTCAGCAGGCCGTGCTCCAGTATGGGGCCGGCTCGACGCAGGCGACGGCCGCACAGTCGGCGCTCAACGTGCAGATGGCCCTCCTCGGCAACACCGCCGGCGTGCAGGCCGAGATGGGACTCGCCAAGGCGACCGACGCCCTCAACACCTTCTGGGACCAAGCCACGTCGACGGCCCGAATCTTCGCTGTGAGCATCATGCAGCAGGTGCTCAACCTGGGGGCCGACTACATCCCGCAGATCGCCGCGGCGGCGAGTCGCAACCTGGCGATCATCAACGAGTCGCTCACCCCGCTGCTGCAGTGGCTCGAGGGACCACAGGGGCTCGGGATCTTCACCGACCTCGAGAACCGCTTCGCCGCTCAGCTACCCACCGCCATGCACGCGTTCGACCAGGCGGTCGAGCTCGTGATGAAGACCGTCGATGCCGCCGCCCAGTACACGGGCAACTTCGTGAAGGCACTCGATGTCTTCGTCACCAAGTGGAACTCGCCTCCCAACTTCGCGATCTGGGACACCGAGATCGGCAAGCTCATCGGCGACTTCCGCCTCTGGTGGGACCTGGTGAAGGCAGTCGGGACCGACATCTATCGCCTCTTCAACAACGACGTCGGCACCGGGGCGGCCATCGTCCAGACGATCACCGCCATGCTTCAGAAGCTCGGCGAGTGGGAGGCCTCGGTCGCCGGCAGGGCGCAGCTGCATGACATCTTCCAGACCCACAAGCAGGAGGTGCTCGACCTCCTGCAGCTCCTGCCGCCCCTGCTGAGCAGCTTCGGCCGCATCGAACTGGTGCTGGCCCCGGCGCTCACCGGGGCGCTCACGGACGTGCTGCAGCTGGTGCTGCCCTTCGTGCAAGTCCTGTCGAGCTTCGCCCCCACGGCGTTCCTGCTCGGCATCACGGCGATCCTGGCCAAGCTCGGCGCCCTCGGGCCGATCTTCGCCTGGATGAAGCCGGCCTTCGCCATGATGGTCCTCGGCTTCCAGACCGGAGCCGGGGCCGTCGAGTCCTTCCGCGCCGCGCTCCTCTCGCTCGACTTCAACCCGTTCATCCTGGCCATCACGGCGGTCGGGGCGGCGAGCGTGGCCGCCTTCCAGGCGTGGAAGTCCGCCACCGCCGGCATCAAGCAGAACATCGATGCGCTCGCCCCGACCCTCAACAATCCCGCCATCCTGATCGGGGGTCCGCTCCAAGCCGGGCTCGCCGGCTTGAGCGAGAAGATCATTGCGATGAACACCAACTTGGCCGAGCTGCAGCGGGTCAAGCTCACCGGGAGCGACCCGGTGTCGAACATGATCGTGTCGGGGTCGGTCACCCAGGCCGTCGCCGCTCTCAACGAGAAGATCCAAGAGACCTGGCAGCAGATCCGGAACTGGAACGACAACACCTCGTACTTCGTCCAGAACCTGCACGTGTCCTCGCAGGCGGTGAACGACCTGGCCACGGCGGCCGGGGTGAACCTGGCAAAGTCGCTCAACCCGACCGCTATCGACAAGATGAACCAGGAGCTGGCCAGCCTCGCCACCGCCGCGGGCGTGAGCGGGCCGGCGCTCAGCGCCATGGCGGCGACCACCAACCAGTCCGTCGTCACCATGAGCGACGAGATCTCGAAGGCCGTGGGCCAGGTGCAGCAGTCCTTCGCTGCGGCCACCAACGTGGTGCAGGCCTTCAGCGGGAGCACCATCCCGGCGACGGCGGCCAACATCTCGTCCTGGTACAAGACCACGGTCTCCCAGGCGCAGCAGTGGGCCGCCAACATCAACACGGCGATCCGAGACGGCTACAACCCGGCTCTGATCGACCAGATCCTGCAGCAAGGCCCCCAGACGGCGGGCCCGCTCCTGCAGGGCATCGTCAACGACTACTCGGCGTCCTTCGTGTCGATGGTGAACGCGAACCAGGCGGCGCTGCAGTCGATCTCCCAGACGGCCATCGAACAGGCCCGCCTCATGCAGGTGGCGATTCACGCCTCCAACTCGGCGGTGTCGGCCGACTACAGCTCGGCGATGGCGCTCGACCAGCAGATCCTGGCCAGCGGCGGGCAGGCGCTCTCGACGAGCTTCATCCAGAGCTTCTCTGGTGGCATCCCGGCCATGGTCCAGGTGGCCAACGAGTACGGCATTGCCCTCCCGGACGCCGTCAAGGCGCAGCTCGGAATCACTGGTCAGGTCGGCAGCTACCAGGTGAACTCGCTCGCCAAGGGCATGGCTCAGGGTGCGCCCCAGCCGAACGGCATTGCTCTGCAGCTGGTCAACCAGATCGGCCAGGTGTTCCTCAACGGCGGATGGGTCCAGATCGGCAACGACATCGTCGGGGGCATTGCTCAAGGCATCACTGACACCAACCTGTTGAGCGACGCCCTGCTTGGTGCTGTCAAGAACGCCCAGGGGCAGGTCACGGGCTATTTGGAGACAGGCTCACCTTCGAGGTTGATGGCTCGGATCGTTGGTCTGCCGATCGCCCAGGGCGTCGCGGCCGGCATCCTTGAGGGACTGCCCACCGTGGCCGGCGCCGTCAACGCTCTCACGGCCGCCACGATGCCGGCCATCGGCCCTGACTCGATCCTCACGGGCGACTGGGCCGCCCTGGGGACGTCTTCCTCGGGCGGGGGCGATACCTTCCACGTCCACCCGGGCGCCGTCGTGATCAACGGTGCCGATCTCTCGAACCCCGAGGCCGTGCACGCGGCAGTCACGACCGCCGTGCAGAAGCTGGCCACGGGCCTGCAGCCGCGGAGGATCAGGTAATGCCGGTGGCATCGCTCCCGTTCGGCACCGCCCAACTGCGGGAGATGGCTCGCGACCTGCTCGTGCGCCTTCGGTGGAGGGATGTCCGAATCGTGGCCGATGGCCAGGTCGACATCGAAGCCACGCCTCCGATCGGCGTTCCGGTGCTGATCGCCTGCAAGCTCGGGATGGTCGGGAGAGTGGCCGTGCAGGAGATGGCCGACGTTGCCGAGGCACGTGGCCCGGGAGCTGCGATCGTGACGGCACAACGCTGCACCACCGAAGGCCGGCAGCTGGCCGCTGAGCTCGGCGTGCACGTGATCGAGCTCGATCTCTGAGCGGGGTCCGCGCCTTGCCGTCACGCCCTCTGTACCTTCGAACGGGTGACGCCCGAGGTGATCGCCTACCTCATGCACGGCGAGCGGGAAGACGGGCCCGTCTTCCTCGACGAGCTCGCCCACCGGCCCCAGTGGCAGGCCTTCGCCGCCTGCCGGGACGCCCCGAGCGAGTGGTTCTTCCCGGTGCGCGGCGGCGACGTGCGCCGGGCCAAGGCTCTCTGTGACACCTGTGTGGTACGGGGCGAGTGCCTCGACTACGCCATGTCCGACGGGGAGATTCGAGGCTTGTGGGCCGGCACCACGGAACGGGAGCGGGCGCGCATGAGACGGATCGCCGGATAGCGTCGGCTCCCATGGATGACACCGAACTGATGGCGGCGCTCGCGCAGAGTGCCGGTGCCCAAGAGATCTACCGACTGCACGCCACATTCGTCGCCTATCGCGATGGGACCGGGGAGAAGATTCGGATCGAAGTACTCGACCGCGGCCCGGGTCACAGAGACCGTTGGAGCGTGAAGGCGACGAGCGAGGACACCGGCGCCTACGCAACCGGGAACGGCGAGGCTGACCTGAAGATGGCCATTCTCACGACTCACTGGGAGCACCTGAACCAGCAGCATTGACCGCGCGGGCGCCATCCCCTTGACAGCACCGGGCCCGGGCCTATGCTGGCCGAGACAGAAAGTGCCCCCGACGACCGCGCAAACGGCCCCGGGGGCGTGGCCGACAACCTCCGGAAAGGTCGTCGACGTGGGCAAGGTAGCAGCGTGTCCGTTCCCGAGCGAGCATCCTGAGCCTGTCTCTGCGCGCCCTCCCGGCGGGTGTCCGAACCAAAGGAAGGTGCCAGTGCCAAGCACGGAGGAGCACATGATCCGAATGCTCGAGCGGCGGATCAGGGAACTGACGCTCGCGGAGGTCACGAACACGATCCGAGCACACCGGGTCGAGCTGGTCGACGGCAAGGGCAACGTGCGGATGGTGCTCAGCGCCGTCGACGGCGACACCGAATGGGCGAGCGCCATTGAGGTCCGCAACAACCTCGACGACCTCGTGGCCGGCCTCTATGTCCCCGAATCAGGCGAGGGCGATGCCAAGTGGACCTTCTTCGCCAACGCGCCGGGGGTCCTCGATCACCTCGAGGCCACCGTCACACCCATCCCGTAGCCTTCCCCCGCGTCGGGGAGCGAAGGGCCCCGGTCAGCGTCGCCTCGCAGGGTTCAGCTGGCCGGGGCGTCTTCGCGCTTGTCCGCGGCTTGTCCGCGGGACAGTGCAAAGCAGTGAGAAACAAGGCCAACCGGCGAAGGGTGTTTCCGCAGGTCAGGCCGCATTTCCCCTGGCAGGCAGGTCGCCGGGATTAGCCCACCAGGTTGCGGGTTCGACTCCTGCCGGGGGCACGAAGGGCCAGCTTGCCCTGGTGTTCAGACCAGGCGCAGCTACCATCGCTGCAGTGGCGAAGGTGCGTGCATGACCGGCGGCGGACGCCGGCCCGGGCTCGACATCGACCAGATCCTCGCCCGTGGCGGCACGGTGGGTGCCGACCTTCTGCGGGTCGACTGGGCGTCCACCCCTCTCGGACCGCCGTCGAGCTGGCCCGAGAGCCTCAAGACCATGGTGAGCGTGCTGCTGACGTCGCGGTTCTCCATGTGGATGGCGTGGGGGGAGGAGCTCACCTTCTTCTGCAACGACGCCTACCGGATCGACACGCTCGGGGCCAAGTATCCCTGGGCCCTCGGGCGTCCGGCGGCTCAGGTGTGGGCCGAGATCTGGCCCGACATCGGGCCTCGCATCGAAAGCGTCATCCGGACCGGTGAGGCGACGTGGGACGAGGCGCTGCAGCTGTTCCTCGAGCGCAGCGGCTATCCCGAGGAGACGTACCACACCTTCTCCTACAGCCCGCTGGCCGACGACGACGGAGTCATCGCCGGCATGTTGTGCGTGGTCAGCGAGGAGACCGACCGGGTCGTCGCCGAGCGGCGGATGGCCACCCTCGGCGATCTGGCGTCGGCTGCCGCGGCGCTCGGGTCGGAGCAGGAAGTGGTGGCCGACGTCGTCGGGCAGCTCCGGGGCCGGTCCTCCACGCCGTTCGCACTCCTCTATCTCTTCGACGACGGCTGCACCACCGCCCGGCTGGCCGCCGTCGAAGGCCTGCCTACCGGTCACCGGGCGGCTGTCGAACAGATCGACATCGACGAACCGGACTGCCCGTGGCCGCTCGCCGAGGTCCGTAGCGGGCGGTCGGTGATCGTCGACGGGCTGGCCGACCACTTCGGGGCCTTCCCCGACGCCGGGCTCCCCGGACCCCCGGTCGCGGCCTTCGTCCAGCCCCTGCGCCAGCAGGGCCGCAACGAACCGACCGGCGGCCTCGTCGTCGGCATCAACCCCTACCGGCCCTTCGACGCCGAGTACCGGTCGTTCATGGGGCTCGTAGCCGGCCACATCGGCACGGCCATCACCAGTGCGCGCGCCTACGAGGCCGAGCGCCGGCGGGCCGAAGCTCTGGCTGCACTCGACCAGGCGAAGACGGCCTTCTTCACCAACGTGAGCCACGAGTTCCGCACCCCGCTCACGCTGCTGCTCGGGCCCACGGAGGACGCCCTCGCCGACGCGGACGCGCCGCTCGGGGAGCGCCAGCGCCAGCGTCTCGAGATGGTGCACCGCAACGCGTTGCGGCTCCTGCAGCTCGTCAACACGCTCCTCGACTTCTCGCGTCTCGAGTCGGGTCGGACCGCCGCGCACTTCGAGCCGACCGACCTCGTCACCGAGACGACCGAGCTCGTGAGCATGTTCCGCGCCGCCGTCGAACGCGCCGGGCTCGACCTGCAGGTGTCCGCCACGCCGCTGCCGCGGCCGGTCGTGGTCGACCGCGACATGTGGGCCAAGGTCGTCATGAACCTCCTGTCGAACGCCCTCAAGTTCACCCTCGTCGGTGGCATCACGGTGGAGCTGCGCGACGGCGGTGACCACGTGGAGCTCGTCGTCGGCGACACCGGGGTTGGCATCGAGGACTCCGAGCAGACGCGGCTCTTCGAGCGCTTCCACCGCGTGGTCGGGGTCACGGGGCGTACGCACGAGGGTTCGGGCATCGGTCTGGCCCTCGTGGCCGAGCTCGTCGACATGCACGGGGGAACGGTCTCGGTGACGAGCGAGTCCGGCCGCGGCAGCACCTTCACGGTGCGGATCCCCTACGGCCGCAGCACCGACGCAGCCGCGCCCGCGACCGAGGGCGGGGACACGGCGGGCCCCGTGTCCCGACCACTCGCCCAGGGCTTCGTCGACGAGGCGCTGCGCTGGCTGGACGAGGCGCGCGCCGCGGACGGGTTCTCCAGAGCGACGGCGCGCGCCGCCTCGGGCGACGACACCGGAGCCGGACCACCGGCGAATGCCGGCGCGGGGGACCCGGGCGGGCGCCGGGCCTCTCCCGGCAGGGGGCGCGCCCGCGTGCTCGTGGTCGACGACAACGCCGACATGCGGGCCTACATCGCCCACCTGCTCGAGGACGACTATCTGGTCGAGTCGGCCGCTGACGGGCTCGCCGCCCTCGACAAGGCGCGTCACGATCCACCCGACCTGGTGTTGACCGACGTCATGATGCCGGGACTCGACGGCTTCGGTCTCCTGTCCGCGCTGCGCGAGGACCCGAGGACGACGGGCGTGCCCGTGGTCATGCTGTCGGCGCGGGCAGGC